>CAYXUK010000001.1:0-30147 GCA_964468295.1 uncultured bacterium
GTATAGTCAGCTAGCATAAGAGTAGTATCCATATCAGCCATATTGATTGGGCCGAGCACAGGTGGCGCAGGGCCATTGCCAGGCGTTTTCATCATCGATATTCGGGGCGCTGTAATTTCAAAACCAAGGGTCATGCCAGCATGGCCTTCCCAATAACGCTCCTTCCATTTCGGTAATTTTTCTATGTGGGTGAA
Source organism: uncultured bacterium (assembly GCA_964468295.1). Taxonomy (GTDB): domain Bacteria; phylum Fidelibacterota; class Marinisomatia; order Marinisomatales; family TCS55; genus TCS55. The sequence continues at coordinate 195 of CAYXUK010000001.1, forward strand.
TCCTAGGTTAAGGCGATAATCCGAGGTAAGGGGGATGCGGAGTCCCACATTGATGCCGTTGCCGTCGAATTCACCCACAATATCTACACCACCCCATTTTTCCAAATATGGGGTATTAAAAATTGCACCGGCAAATACGCCGGCATTTGTACCCGTTGGTTGTTCAGCAGCTTTATCCTGTTCCTCTTGAGAAAGGTCTTCAATAGTTAATGTATCGATTGTCCCAAAACCGCCTGTGCCGAACCCAATGAAAGTGCTCATATTATATTGACCCATTTCTTTTTGGCTGCTTACTACACCGAAAAAAGACAATTCTTTTGGATCAAGGTTGAAACCTTCAGCACTGTTTTCGAAAACAATATCCTGAAGCCCAACCGTAAATGAAATATTATTTCTAACATATACGCGGCGCTGAATATGAAAACCAAATTCAATTGGCGCCTTATAAGTGGATGTTTCTATGTTTGCTAAACGAGTTGTATCAGCACCCGTGGAAGTGGAAAATCCAATGGTCCAACCATTAGCCTCACCGCTGATATATGCACCGCCAGCCGTATTAAATGGCGAAAAATTATGAAGTTCAGATCCAAACCCAGCTGTGAATAGATAGGGCGACTGACCAACTGATGTAAAGGGAATTTTCATCATTGGACCGGGTCTTAGGTAAGCTATACGAGTCGCACTAAAAATTGTGGATAATAAAATTAATGAAATGATAATGAATCTTTTCATCTTGTTTCACTAAACTTTTTTAATTCCAACTGGGCCAAACGAAGATATTCGCTGTTTGGATGTTGTGATACAACGTCACTAAAAGCAATCATGGCCAAATTTTCGTCTCCCATTTTTCGATGTAGCAACCCCTTTTGAACCAACGCATCATCGATTCTTAAAACACCAGTAGAGGCAATTGTATTCAGAAGTGATAGAGATTTATCGTATTGTCCAGTTTGCTGGTAAGCATCAGCCATCCAATATAAAATATTTTCAACGGTCTTTTTAGGAGCATCATCTAGATGAAGTTCTGAAAATTTATTAAGCGCCACACGGTAATCTTCCCTTTGATAAGCAAAAACACCAGTCATATATGTTGAATGATTAAAAACAGCGACCGGCTTTGCCGTTGATTTAGTTAATGCCAAATTTTCTACTATTTTGTTAAGGGGTTCTATTTCCTTTATAGACTCATCTAGCACAATATCTTTAGGATTATTTATGTTTTTTGTGGATTGCTGTATTTCTGCCAAAGTATGCCTCAGGTCCAAATTGTCCCGCTTTAAGGCAGTCATTTCTGTTTGGAAAGAATTTTCTAATCGTTCGATTCGCGTGTTAATTCTATTTAACGTGGAAAGCAATTCTTTGCTAGAAGCCATGTAAATAGATCCGCTTTCAACTTTTTTTATTTTGAAAGAAACTTCTTCGGATGGTTGTTGAACTAATCTGGAATAGGTCTCGGACCCTTTGGGCGGCTCAATAACAATGCCGAGATCTAAAAAGAATATTTCTGAAAGGGGCGTTGTCTCTTGGGCGGGCAGCAAACCCATTATTGTAAGGATTGTCAGTCCTTTTATAAACGGGTTAACTCGGTTTATTGGAGCCCCGGACTTCACTTATTCGTATTCTTCCCAATCGATTACATACGAGTAACCGATGAAAGAGCCAAAATCATGGGGGACATAAAGTTCAAAAGCCCCCGTAGCTCCGGGTAACAGTGTGGCATCGGTTGTAATACCGGAATCGAATGTATGGTAACCACCTCTTACAAATGTGGTGAGCGTTTTCGTTTCGCCACTCCAGTTTTTACGAAATACAAAATCAACTTTTACAAAATCAGATCTGCGCCCACCAATATTTTTTATCTCGCCATTGAATACAATATTACCTTGCGCATCTTTCTTTTCACTGATATTGCCAACTAGCACACAGTTGGCAGAATATTTTGTTGAGCCATCTCTTCCCGCTGAAGTATACTGAGGCTCTGCCAATTTGGGCATTGGCGGTGGTGTATAACTGTCCCGAACTTGTTCCGGGACATATTCAGCCTGTTCCTCGGTAACAACGTTATCTACAATTCTGACTACATCTCGTCGATTAATAATTAAATAACCAACCAATGTTTCGACTTTTAAAGATTCTTCATCTTGATAAACTACCTTACCAAATACAGCCGATCCATTTTTCATAATAATTTCTTTGGAATAAATAGCAAGTGGATTGACCCACATTTTACTGAGGGCTTTTAAATTTTCTAATTCTTCGTTTAGATATTTCAACTCAGCGGTCATTTTTTTAATCTCAAAACTGAGCTCATTGAGAATATAATCTTTTCCGGGATCCGGCGTGAATTCTGGGGCATTGGGGCCAGGACCTTCCGATGTTGTGGTATCAGTTTCACTTGCCTGTGAATCTGTAGAAGCGCTACTTGTTAGAGGAACGTCTCCCAGTTTAACATTGTCATCACCAACTGAAACAGGCATGTCGACACCTGCATCTCCAGACTGAGCCTCCAACCTATAATTACCGGGCATAACCTTTTTGAACTCGAACTTTCCACCGCCTCGCCCTAGACGTTTTTTTGATGTTTCAGTACGTTGTACTTCTGTTCTATCCTCGCCCAATAGTAATATAGTTGTTTGAACAACGTTGTTTCCATCTGCGTCAACTAAGGTTCCGGAAATGTTTTTTGGGTCTTGGGCGAATAAGGTAGTAGCAAAAAGCGCACATATCATCATAATGAATGAATGTTTAAATAATGATCTTTTTGCCATTTTATTTTTACCTCGGATTATGTGGTACCAAAGGATGTAAGCCAACCAATAGGCAAGGAAAGTTTAGCTCTGTTCTATTCGTGAGTCAAGTCAAAAATGGTCGAAAATAACGAAAAATATCAAGAATGAGATTGGTACTATTTCCAAAAATCTTCGTAGGTTTTTTTGCGTTTTATAAGCGCCTCCCGATTAGCTATGACTAAAGCATGAATATCTTGTGGTAGATAAAGATTTAGTGCTTTGTCATAAACTTCCAATGGAAGTTCAAAATCCATTGCATCTTTTTTTTCATATGCTAAACCCATCCAATAATAAGGCTCCCCCAAGGTGTCAATTGCAGTCGCTGCTTTTGCAAAGGATTGTATTGCATCCCATTGTGCGTTCTTATGGCCTTTTTTGTGATGTTCTTTTCCTTCGGCCATATTTATATAGTAACGAGCAGAAGAATTTTTTGTATCAATTTTAAGGACCGAACGGTACTCATCTAAATTATTGGTTTTTTTTGCTAGGTTAAGTTTAGCAGAAATAATGGCTAATTTCAGTTCTTCATCATCGGGGTTAGCACTCAAAAGTGAATCTGCATGGGTAGTTAATATTTCGGGATTGTGTTTTGTTAAAAACGCAGTATTAGGAGCACATGCATTATATATAATTACAAGTATAATAATTAAAATCTGTTGATTTGTTCTTTTCATTTAAAAGTTATTTATAGGGGAAGCGTTTAGCCTTCAAACCAAAAAAGATTTTGGTTATCTTGAAAGGCTTGGTACATATCCTTCATCGAATCAATAACATAATAACGGTCCTGCATCTCACTTCCATTATATCGGGTGAGTACAACCTCTTCCATATCAAAATTTATAAATTGAGAATAGTCTGACTTTCCCTTTGCACATTGGACTACATTTAGTGTTTCATCATAAGAGGATATGATCCCAGCACCATAGATTTCATAGTCAATATCGTTTGATCGATGACGAAAAATGTTAGTTTTCTCAGAATTTTTCATTACCCCAAATTCATAAGTCCACCAGGCAAAATTCTGTAGACGTTTCAGATTATGTGAAACAAGTGCTGGCCCCAAACCACGTTCATCTCTCAGTATTTCATCACCTAGAATACCTACCTGATGTAAAAAACTAGCATATACTTTGTTCATTAAAAAAGGTACATGGGCTTGGAGATCGTGAAAAATATCCGGTTCGGGCGTGAACCCTTCATCATTTTGAATATTTACACCAGCATATTTTTCTTGGAAACGAGGGGACTTACGTATGATATCTGTTACAGGAAATTTTCGTTTGGCATTTAAATCAAAAAACAATTTTTCTGTAAGAAATCCCGCCACAGGAATTAATTGCCATTCGGTAGAATTTTCTATTAATGGAGAAATTGTATCGAATTCAGGGAAACGATCTTTTGGTATTGGTAAAGCACGTACCCCCAATAAATATTCCTTCGATGCATATTGATCTAATAGCTGATCTAAATTTGTATATAACTCTTCCCAAATTTTATTTTCAAAATTAGTCACATTGTCATAATCTTGTGGCTTTAAGTAAGAGTCATTCTCACCAAAAATTTTAATTTTGAAATGAGGGTCGGGCACAACGTTCTTAAACAAATGATCGTATTTTGTATATTTATCTGTGCTAATCATAATTAATGTATAGACAGTAAATTTACATTATTTGTAAAGTCAGTTCAAATTGACACATATCTGTTAAAATATTTACCAAAACCATATATAGGTAATAGCTCCATTCTTACGGTCCAAGTCAGGATCTGGGGGTAAACCGCAGTCGGCACGCATTCCAGCAGAGTCCACATCAAAAAGATTATAGTTTTCTCCATAGATTACAGCTTGGAAACGACCAGTTTGATTGTCGCACCATTCCCGGACTCCACGCTTCAAAGCGCCACTCCCATGGCCATGAATGACCTTGATCGCACGAACCCTACCATGAAAAATGCAATCACTTATTGCTGTTTCTAACTCTGTAAGTGCGTCATCAAGCGGCAATCCGCGGTGGCCAATATCCATTATTTTAAATCGTTCTGACATATTAGGGAGCAAGTTTCCGTAAATTTATTTGTTTATTAAAAGGATTAAAATGGAATATATCACATTGGGGCGAACAAACATAAAAGTGTCTAGAATTAGTTTGGGAACCTGGTCTTATGGAGGCGCCAGCACAGTGGGCGAAAACGAACCTGTGGGATGGGCGGGGCAGGATGATGACGATAGCCGCGCAGCACTTATAAAGGCATTTGAAATAGGTATCAACCATTGGGATACAGCAGATGTTTATGGCGATGGACGATCAGAAAAATTGATTGGTTCCATATGGAATAAAATATCTAGAGATGAAGTTTTTCTTGCTACAAAGGTTGGCTGGGATATGGGGCCCTATGATTACTGGTATAACCCGGATCATATGAGAACCAATATGGAGCGCTCTTTGAAAAACTTACGCACTGATTGTGTAGATTTAATTTATTTGCATCATTGTAATTTTGGAAAACAAGAACAATATTTTGATGATGCACTGGAAGTGGTTCGTCGATTTCAAGAAGATGGGAAAACACGTTTTATTGGCCTTTCTGATTGGTTTTCTGACAAAATCATGAAATTTATCGAACGGTGTGATCCAGATGTAATCCAGCCATACCGCAATGTAATGGATGATGCTTATGAAGCCACCGGATTGAAAAACTACATTGAAGCAAATAATTTAGGTGTATGTTTTTTTTCACCTATTAAACATGGGCTGCTTACAGGTAAATACACACAACCAGTATCTTTTAAAATGGGAGACTTCCGGGCAACGATAAATGAATTTGCCGATCAAATGGTGATTGAAAAAATGAGAGCGAATAAAGAAAAACTGGAAAAAAGATTTTCAAATCATCCCCAACCGGTCATGCATGGAGTTGTAGATGCGCTTCTTACTGATGTAGAAACTGGATGTGTACTTTTAGGCCAAAGAAATGTAGCTCAAGTAAAAGCGGCTGCACAGTTAGGATCTGCTTTGCCAGAGATAGATGCAAATTGGGTTAAAAATCTGTATAAAGAATAATTAATCTAGTTGGAGTGCATTTAGGTATTTATCAATTATGATAAGCTAAAAACTAAGCTTGAAAAGAAATGAATCTTTTTATACAGCATTCTTGCGTATTAACTTTATATTTACTGAACTATGGCAGTGAAAAAATCCAAGAATAATATTATGATTCCTAACGGTTATAAAAGCACCGATACAAATCGGAGGCTGGAGTGGCTTAAAGAAAAAACTGGGATGGGAATTGATACCAGCCTTGAAAATAAACCCGAAGATTTAAAGGGAATTATTGAGAATCATATTGGGTTTATGAAAATTCCAATGGCGATCGCGGGCCCTCTTTTGATTGATGGAAACTATGCAAAGGGGGAGTTTTTTGTTCCTCTTTGTACTTTAGAAGGAACTCTTGCTGTATCTATGATGCGTGGAATGATGGTGGCCAAACGATGTGGCGGATTTCATGTAAGTCATGTAAAGCAGGAATTATCACGTGCCCCTGTTTTTATTTTTGACGATCTTGCTGCAGGAAACAAATTTATGAAATGGGTTAATACACATTTTAAATCCATTAAAAAAATAGCGGAATCCACAACCAATTATGGAAAACTTATCCGGATTGATCAATATCCAATTCAGAATTATGTAGTTTTGGACATGGTCATGGATACGGGCAATGCAGCTGGCCAAAATATGGTGACACTTGCGGCAAAAACAGCCTGTGATTATATAAAAGCCAAAACGGACAATGATTTTATTTTGGAATCTGGATTCAACAGTGACAAAAAAGCATCTGCAAGGAATATGATTTTGGGTAGGGGGCACAGTGTTATTGCTGAAACCACTATTACAAACTCGGCTTTGCGAAGAATTCTTGGTATTAAAATATCAGATGTAGAAAAATTTCAGCAGGTTGGCCCAACCGTTACTCGCATGGCAGGTACGGAAGGATGTCATTTACATGTTTCCAATGCACTTACAGCTATTTATTTGGCTACGGGACAGGATACTGCCTGTGTTGCTGAAAACTCTTTAGGGCATTATCAAACTGAACCTGTAAACCATGGAATGAAATTTAGGCTGACGCTTCCATCTATTACCGTTGGCACTGTTGGAGGGGGAACTAGATTGCTCCTACAGAATCAAAACCTTAAGCTTTTAGGGTGCAATACGGGCAAATATGCCTCTCGAAAACTAGCAGAAATTATTTGTGCTTCGAGCCTTGCGCTTGAAATATCCTTAATGTCTGCAATTGCATCAGGTACATTTGCGAAAGCCCATATGATATATGGCCGTTAGAGAATGGCTGAAATATCCATTCTTGACGATCAGAAGTATTCTTACCTTGTTAATAAACAGCCATTCTTTTTCCGCATATGGAAAAAAATATTTTACTATTACTGCAAATTTGTTTTTCTTTGGTATACACCAGTTACAATCTATGGAAGAGAAAAACTACCGGATGGATCAGCTATTTTTTGTAGCAACCACAACAGTCATATGGATGTTGCTTTGCTGGGTGCTGCAGCAGGGAAAAGTTTTAATTATTTTGGCATGCTTGCAGCAAAAGACTATTGGTTCGATAGTACTATTAAAAGGGTTCTCACAAATATTGTAATGAATCTTATTCCTATTGCTAGAAAATCTGAAGAAAAAACCATAGATTTCCCTTTCGATAATACAATTGCTTTATGTCGTGCATTCATGAATCAAGGCAATCGGAATTTGGTTATATTTCCTGAGGGATCTAGAGGCACCCCAGGTGATATCAGGCCCTTTCGAAAAGGCGCAGCAGAGTTCTCAGCAAAGCTGAGTGTTCCCATTGTGCCGGTTTTTATTTATGGTTCACATAAAGCATGGCCAAAAGGAAAAATATTTATGCGCCCAGTCCAAATCCAAATCCATATTTTGGAGCCTATGTATCCCAATGAATTCATATTAGATGGTGACACAGATAATTCAGAATCGGTTATCCGTTTTATCCAAGAACTTGAGAAGCGCATTAGAAAGGAAGAAGAAAAATTTAATGACTGATAAGAAATTTTTTGCTGATGCCCATGAAACTTGGGGTCATAAATGGGGCTATAAAGATTCACGCTTTATTTTAAATGAAGATCGAACAGTATCCATGACAGGAGACCGCTATGAACTTTGTGGCTCGAAGATGCCGGATTTTATCCCATATGTAGAAGAAATGTTGGACATTAAGATAAGCATGGAGGATCAGTTATCAGAGGTTGATAAAAAACCAGTTAATGCGCCTAATATTAACGAACCTTTTTTAGCAGAAATAAAAAATGAGTTTCCACAAGACCGCTATTCATTGAAGGATGAAGACCGTTTGATTCATAGCCACGGACAAACAACTTCAGAAGAAGTTTATAAAATTCTCTATAGTACCATTGAGCGAACAGTCGATCTGGTTTTTTATGTGGAATCAGATGATGAAGTCAAACAATTGATTAATCTTGCAACAGAACACAAAGTATGCCTTGTTCCTTTTGGTGGCGGAACAAGTGTAAGTAGTGCGCTAAAAATTCCAAAAAGTGAAACACGAATGGTCGTTTCTGTAGACTTGCGTAGGATGAATAAGGTTGAATGGATTAATGAAAAAGATAGAAGAATCTGTGTTCAGGCTGGTATTACCGGGTCTGATCTTGAAGCCTGGCTTGGAGAACGTGGATATTGTGTTGGCCACGAACCAGACAGTGTTGAACTTTCAACTTTGGGAGGATGGATTGCAACCAATGCCAGTGGAATGAAAAAAAATCGATATGGTAACATTGAGGATATTGTAGAAAATGTAACTATGGTTTCACCTAAAGGCATTATCGAGCAAATAGAACCCCTTGCACGTGCATCAATTGGGTTTAAACCTCAAAATATTTTATTTGGTTCGGAGGGTAACCTTGGCATAATCACAAAGGCCATATTAAAGATTCACGAAAAGCCAAAAGTAAAAAAATATAATTCTGTTATGTTTAAAAACTGGGAAACCGGTGTAGAATTTCTTTATAATCTTTCTCGAACCAATTTTATCCCATCAAGCGTTCGACTTGTCGATAACGTTCAGTTTCGGTTTGGACAGGCCCTCAAACCACGCACAGAAGGATTAATGAAAATCAAGGCTAATATTCAGAAGTTTTTCGTTCTCAACGTGAAAGGATTTAATGCGGATGCAATGTGTGCGACTACGTTTGTTATGGAAGGAACCTCTAGCGAAGTTAAATACCAAGAAAAGAATATTTTGGCTTTAGCTAAAAAACACGGCGGGCTGGTAGGTGGATCAGGCAATGGGAAACGAGGATATTTATTAACCTTTGCTATTGCATATGTAAGGGATTTCTTGACAGATTTTCATATTATAGGTGAAACGATGGAAACCACGGTGCCATGGAGTAAAATCGATGAAGTTTGCCAGGCAGCTACGGAGACATTGTTTGAACTCCATGCAAAACATAACATCCCCGGCAAGCCATATATTTCTTATAGAATTCCACAAATTTATCATACAGGAGTATGCATTTATTTTATGTTAGGTATGAGTGTGAAAAATATTCCTCAATCGGAAGATCTCTTTGGGAATATAGAACATGCAATCCGCAAGGTAATTATGGAACATGGTGGTTCCATATCTCATCACCACGGAGTTGGTAAGTTGCGTAAAGATTTTATGGGCGCGACTTTATCCAACTCAAGTATGGAATTGATCAAAGATATGAAAAGTGCCCACGATCCAGGAAATGTATTTGGGATCGGTAATGGAATTTTTGCCAAATAAAACCAGAGCGTTATTATTACTGGATCAACTATAATTATAACTGGTGCTTCATCAGGAATCGGTGAATCGCTCGCAAAAAAATTGGGCTTGAAAGGAGCAAATGTTGTTCTCGCTGCACGCTCTTTAGAAAAACTTGAACAAATCTCTAATGATATAAAGAAAAATGGCGGTACGGCATTAGCGGTTCCGACTGATATTACACAAGAGAATGATTGTAAAAATTTAATTAATCTTACAATTCAAAACTTTCACAAAATCGATGCGCTTATCCTTAATGCAGGAGTAAGTATGTGGGCCCCATTTGAAGAAATTGAAGATATTTCATTCTTTAGTGATATTATGAAAATTAATTATATGGGTTCAGTCTATTGTGTCCATGCTGCGTTGCCTGAATTAAAAAAATCAAAAGGCAAGATTGTTTCAATTACCACTGCACAAGCTATTGTTGGTTTTGCAAACCACGCAGGATATTCTGCATCCAAACATGCACTGCATGGATTTTTAGATACGCTAGACATGGAGCTTGAAGGTGCCGTCGGTTTTATGAATGCTTATTTAGGATGGATTAAAGGTACGAGCCTGAGGAAAAATGCCTATGGTGCAAAAGGGGAAAAAATTGGTCGGGCGGGTCACAAACACGATCATAATACAATAGAATTGAATCCATGTACTGATAAAATTATCCAAGCAATTCAATCAGGTAAAAAAACAGTTTATATTCCTGGTAAACTTAGGTTTATTTCTATTCTTAATATTTTTATGAAAAAATGGCTTCATAAAAAAATATTAAATACGGTACGCGCACATGATTCATGAGCGCATAGACATTTGTTCTAAGATTGACCGATTGTTACAACAGTAGATTTAAACGCAGGCGTTCTTGAAAGTGGATCAACCATTTGACTGATAAGGATATTGGCCTCGGGATAATACATTAGCACAGATCCAATCTTTATATCAAAAGGACGTACACAGATATTGCTGATTAGTCCTGTTTTACTTTTAACAACCACTTGATCATTTTCCACTAGTCCAATACGATCCATATCTTTTCTATTCATTAATACCACATTACGATGCTGTTGGCCGCGGTAAATATCTTCCTCTTCATATACGACTGTATTGAATTGGCCTTCTGATCGCACAGTCAATAAATGAAATTCGTTTTCTTTTAATTGATTGAGATTTGGAATCATATGATAAATAAATTTAGCTTTACCGGAAGCTGTGGAGAAATTGGCCTCACGTAAAATACGTCCACGGATGTGAAACTCTTTTTTTGTTTTACCTATATTAGAAATAGGCTCAAAACCTGGAATGATGCGCGAAATTAGTTTCCGTATACTTTCGTGATTTTTGAATTCGTTCCATTGGAATAATCCATTATTTCCTAAAACGCGATTTGCAATCTGAACAATGACTTCTACTTCTGATTGCAGACTTGGAAAACGCTTGATGCCACCATCACTTAAACGAACAAAATTAAACATGGATTCCTGTGTTGTGCTTTGATGCTCTTCATCACGCGCCAGTACAGGAATAATAATGGTTTCCTTCCCCGTTCCCCAAGCATGTCCCGTGTTTAAAGTTGTACTTAAATAAACTACAGTATCAATATTTGAAAACGCCTGTGTAGCACTGTTAGAATCAGGATTCGATCCATACAAATTACCACCAAGGCAAAAAGCAAAATCCATTTCACCTTTATAAGAGGCTTGAATACAGGCCATAGTATCATAGCCCTTAAATGACGGGACGATAACACCTTCTGCGGTAAGCTGATTAAACACTGCTTTTTTTAATGCAGGCGTTACGCCCATAGAGCCCATTCCTTGTACATTGGAATGACCGCGAATTGGCAAAACCCCAGCATTTTTTTTCCCAATCATTCCACGCAGTAATGCTAGATTAACAATGTTTTGTACAGTCGCTGCGCCATGAGCATGGTGGGTGATTCCCATACACCAACTGAAAACTGCATTTTTTGCTACAATATAACTTTTTCCAATTCGTTCAATTTCTTTTCGTTTTAAACCAGACCCTAATTCAATATCATCCCAATTGAGATTTTGAATTTTCAATTTAAAATCATTGAATCCTTCTGTAGCTGAATCAATAAAATCAGAATCGATTGCATTTTGTTCAAGAATAAATTTTGCCAGACCACTAAACATGGCTAAGTCTCCGCCAGGTCGCACTTGTATATATTCAGAAGCGATTTTAGAACCAAACAACAAACTTTTTAGATTAGAAGGAATCCTAAATTCTATTAATCCCTTTTCCACCACTGGGTTTATCACAATTACTTTTCCGCCTCTCTGCCGGATATTTTTTAGTTTTGTGAGTAATCGTGGGTGGTTTGAGCTAGGGTTTGCACCCATAAGGAATAATAAATCACAATGATCTAAATCTTCTAATTGAATAGTTGCTGTACCCGTGCCTAATGATTGAGAAAGCCCCACACCACTGGCCTGATGGCAATAATAAGAACAATTATTAATGTGATTAGTACCAAATATTCGGGCGAATAATTGCAGTAGAAAGCCAGCTTCATTAGATGATCTCCCACTAAAATAGAAAAAAGCACGGCTAGGGTCAGTTTGCTTAAGCTTTTGTGCTAATCGATCAAGCGCTGCTGTCCAATCTATGGGTTGGTAGTGTTTACTGCCCGGTTTTAGTAAAAGAGGAGTTGAGATTCGCCCTGCTTGTTCCAGTTTTTTCGGAGAAAATTTTTTTAGCTGGTTTATAGAATATTGGTGATAAAAATTTGGTTGTATTGCAGCTTGCATATCCGCTGTCGCTGCTTGGATTGATTTTTTGCAAACCTCTGGCCAATGGCCCTGTTCATTTCGCATACCACCTTGTTGGCCGCCCATTCCAAGTGCACAAGTTTTGCAGACATTTTTTGAAGAAAGTGTTCTCCATAGATTACGATAGCCTACGCGGTGGCCCATCCGAATACTATATAAGATCGCCGGCCACCCACCACCGTGTTGAACAGCAGTTTTCATCAATTTACAATAGACTTAGCTCTCTTGTAAATTTGCAGCAACGCTTTCCACTTCTTTCCAAACCCGCCAGATATTTTTATAGCAAATTTTAGCAATATCTTCATCAGAATAACCGCGCTTCAATAAATGATATATAAGATTGGGATATGAAGAAACATCTTTAAGTCCATATGGAAGAGAATCGCCAACACCATCATAATCAGAACCAATTCCAACATGGTCAATTCCGGCAAGCTTCACAACGTGATCAATATGATCGATTACTTCTGTTATATCAGCGTAAATGGGATTATCCTCAGATACTTTTTTCGCATAAACTTTCAGTTGCTCGTCTCCTTGCTCTAGTCCGTTTTTCTTTGCATAAGCTGCAATTTTATCGGTATTGGCCTGCCTTTTATCTTGAGATGCTTGTGTAACAAAAGATGAACCATAATTGATTTGAATGACACCACCGTTTTCTTTCAGCCGTTTGATTTCCGGGTCTCCCATATTTCGCTGCCAACCAGGGGTAAATTTTCTACATGAAGAATGAGAAGCGATGACGGGCGCTTTTGCCATATCTAAAACCTGATTTATAACAGCATCGGTCACATGGGAAATATCAACCATAATACCAACCCGATTCATTTCTGCTACCACCTGCCTACCAAAAGGACTAAGTCCATCCCAAGTGTTTGTGGTATCATAAGATGAATCACAAATCAAATTATCTTTGGCATGGGTTAGCGTAATATAACGGATACCTCGTTTGTGAAAGTAAGCTACATTGTTTAAATCATCCTCTATGGGAGCACCATTTTCCATGCCCATTGGCAGGGCAATCTTGCCTTGGGAAAAAATACGATCCCCATCGTTTGGACTGTAGGCAACCTCGAATTTATCTGGATGATCATTAGCGATGCGGTGAACAAGATCAATGAGTGAATCGGCTTTTTCTTTAGCACCACCCGTTTCTTGGTATGATGAAGGAACATAAATGGACATGAATGGCACATCTAGACCACCCTCTTTAGCACGAATGTAATCGAAATCACCGCCTTTGGTACGAACGGATAAATCTTCGTAGCCATCATTTAAACGCCAAGGCACATCGATGTGCCCATCAGTAATAATATATGTATGAGCTAATTCATAAGCTCTTTTCTTTAAGTTAGCATCATTGCTACAGCCAGCCACCAAAAAGGCCAATAGGATAAAAAATAATTGATTCAATTTTTGCATTATTACTCCTTTTTAAGTTTTGTTTTCCAAATATTACATGCTTGGAACGAGCATCACCGCATTTTGGATCATTCTGGATGGTCCTACCCAGAACATACGGTATTGTGTGTTGTCAACAAGATAAACGATTTTTCCTCGGCCCGAAGGCTGAATTGCAGCGAATGTTTTACCAGATAAAAGTTGACGATTTTCCATAGAAGCATACCCTGCTACTTTCAGCTTCAGGGGATCTTTGTGATAGTATCCAACTGTTTGTAGGGAGGGATCCGGCACAAGAGCTGACACACTCTGTTTCAAAGTATAAAGGCGATTGGGCAACCCAAAAGCCAGGGGATTGGAATTATCTATCATTCCGTAAAAAGCTGTTCCAGGTATTCGCTTAAGACCCAATGAATCGGCCCGGTCTTCATAATTGGTATAAGCGCTGGGGTGGATGCCTTCAGTTTCTGCTTTCGGTGCTTTAACCACCTTCACTTTATTTATCCCGGACTTTTCTGTAAAAAACGCGGCACTGTTTTCTGTAGCCACTAGCGTTCCTCCAGCAGATACCCAGGCTTTTAATTTACCGACCATGGATGAATCTATACTGCCCCTGAAACCAGGGAAAACAAGTACATCATAATTATTGAGATTCATTCCTTTCAAACGGCCCATTCGTATTTTTGATATGCCCAATTCAGTTTCTTTATCCAGTAAAAACCAAAGTTGTCCTGCGGTATAGGAATTGAAAGGAGTGTCAACCATTAGACCGATTTTTGGCTGTTTCAATGGAACCATATTACCTGATCCGAAATCAATTCCCTCTTTCATACGCCCTGTTTTGAACGCTTCGATTGTTACACCAGCTATTTCTGCAATGCTGGCCATATCGTTTTTAACCAATTTTTCTTTATCCATATTGCGACCCATAAGGACAACCAAGGACCCTCGAGCATAAGTGCGGGTACCGTTATTGAATTGCTTGCGAGCTGAGCGGACTTTATACCCTTTGGACCAAAGGTGCGCCAACGCTTTCGGTGCGTATCGTTGATGCCAATCAATTACATAGGCGTAGGCACCGTTCACACCCATAATGCCCTTGGCTTGGGTCAAATATTCTTTAACTTTCTTGGTGTTTACCCGGGGTTTATTCTCGGACCAAAAGGCATCTAAGTTATAGGCTAGAGGCGCTGACCAGGAGGCCATGTCATACATGATTGAGTCTTCAATGGCCATTTCTCTCTGCATAACAGTATTGATAAACAAGTGGCGCGGCTGATCGGTATAAATTAGGAAATCCCCTTTTTTTAATGCCATCCGTTCTGCTTTTCCACTTTCGTACGAATAGGCTTTATTTACCGTAATATCAGATTCGGATCGGTGGATTTCGACGCCGTGAGCCCGCAGCATATTAACCACATCATAAAGGTGGTTGCTGGGATTGTCTGGTAAGATGTAAACAGCAGCCTTACCACTATTGGTTTCCTGTTGAAATGTATCATGAAAATATTGATTTAAAGTTTGGCGGTTTCGCACTGCAGCGGAAAGGGTGGCAAAAGAAGTTTCATAATGGTCAAAAACACGTTGGCGCAGGGTAAGAACATAACCATCATCTGTTTCCACAGCCCGCCCACCACGAGGAGAACCGCCTTGTTCCACTAACATGCCAATGGAACCCATTAAACTAGGGTAAGAGGATCCGTAACCGGGATAGAAAAAATCAAAACCTTCACGGGTATAGTACATTACTTTATGTTTATCAAAAGCAGCAATATTCGCTAGTCCAAAAGTGTCGGATAAAGCTTCATATGGTTCCGGTAGCATCAGGTTGCGGGGGGTCGTACCGGGCATAGTAAAATAATTTCTATTGAAACCCATTTCATGATAATCCACATGGATTTGGGGTAGCCAATGCTGGTAGGCGGCAATCCGCCCTTTAGATTCGGGGTGCACCATCCAGACCCAATCGCGGTTTAGGTCAAACCAATAATGATTTGTTCGTCCACCAGGCCAAGGCTCGTCATGTTCATAGTCGTATTGATCCGTATTGCTCACATGGCTTTGTGCAGATTTATACCAATAGACATACCGATCGCGACCGTCCGGGTTAATACAGGGTACTAAGATAACAACTGAATTATCAATAATTTTTCTGGTTTCTTTGTCTCTTCCTGCCGCTAGGCGATAGGCTACTTGCATCACTGCTTCTGTGCTGGAAGGCTCATTGCCATGAACATTATAACTCAGCCAGTAAATGCCTGGATTACCTTTAATTATTTTATCAGCAACACGCTTATTAATTATTCGTGGGTCAGCCAGGCGCAGGTTGTTTTTTCGGATTTCTTCCAGTCGTTTATGGTTTTTTTCACCCGTAATGACCAAATACTCAAGCGTACGACCTTCATGTGTTTTGCCATAAGGATGAATGGAAACACGATCCGATTGATCATCTAGGTTTCTCAAATAAGCCAGAACATCTGCATAGATGGTGTATTCAGTCCCCAAGTCATATCCCAGGTAATCCTTCGGGGATTGGACTGACGGGTCGTATCCTGTCCCTGGTGTAAATATAAAACGCGAGTTTAAAAGGTCAACTTGTCCTAAGAGGAAAGAAGATAAAATTATAAACTTTATCAGTTGTGTTTTTATTCGCATGTCACACTCCAATTATTGATTTTAGTTAAATAAATTTTCCCAGATTGTTTTGTACAATGTTAACGACCGAGCCTTACTTTGATGTTTGTTCTGCCACCTTTGGGATGATACGACTCAAGCGTAACTGATGCACCCTTTGGCCCTTGTACAAGCCAATCAATTTCTATTTCTGAATTACCCATGATATTCCCTAACATTCTTTCCTTTTTTTCATCGAGTAGAGTAACCTGTTTTGAAGCAATAATTGTAGCATGTACTGGTGTTGCCCGACCATTTTTTTCTCTTATTGCCAATTCTATTGGTTGAAAACCTTTGTTGGAAATTGTTGTCTTTAATCGGTAAATATTTTTTTCGATCCTAGTTTGTTCAACATTGGTAATTACTAGTATAGGCGTCGCTCGAGCTTGCATAAGAATAAAATTTACGTTACGCTCAATTTCACGTGATAATTCAGGTGGAAGAGGGTTATTATGACCAAATTTTTTCCAACCACCAATTTCTACTTTTCCCAAAGTTGGGTGTTCAAATTCTTCCCAACTCTGAAATACATTACCATTCATTTTTTTGTCATTGTATTCAAGCTGTTCGGATGGAGAAACTCGCCCGTCGTTATCTAAGTCTTCTCCAAAACGATATATTTCATTGGCGAAAGCAAGTATACCAAATAATTCGTACATGCCATCTAGAGAACCACCATATGCTGCATATGCATCTTCAAAATCATTGAAACTACCGTAGTAATTGCCGGCGCCATCAAATGGGTCTAATCCTTTTATATCTCCTTTACTATCACGCCAAAGTTGGCCTTTGCCTTTATTTTTAGATCCTCGAGGGAAATTCCACTGATACACCGACGTTGCTAAACCATATTCAGTAATGTCAAGCCCTCTTTCTGATAATGAGATATAGAGCTGTAGATCGCTGTTTGGAAGAATCATCTCTGGTACAGATGGGGGTCTTAGAATTACACCACCAGATGAATGTAAATGTTGAGAAGCAGCAATGTTTGGATGTGAATAAATAAAATCAAGCATAGTTCTTAGTTCGAGCTCAGAACCGGGAAAAGGACCAGATCCTCTTTGTTTTAATGACCAATTTCCAGGGTAATTTCGATTGGGATCAATTCCGCCTGGCCCATCTTCGTTATATTTACCGTCGCCATCATCATCATTCCCTTCACTATACCTTTTATAAAAGGGGCCTTCATCATCTGGTTTTCTTTGGCGCAGTAATCGCTCGTCTTTTTCATCTTTTACCCACTGTCCAGCAGAATTTTGGACGCGCATTTGTAAAGCTTGGTTATCTCCATTAAGGTCATCAGGGCCATCTTCATCGAACTTACCATCACCATCATCATCCCATGGACGCATAGTTGAATCTCTTGGTCGTATAGGTGTTTTATGATGGAGTTCAGATACATCTGGAATCATGTTAGGTAAGATATAAAAAGTGCGTGTTTTTCTTAAATGAACAATATCCATATCATTAGAAGTTAAAAGCCGATGAATCAAACCTAAGGCGACTTCTGTAGCAATAACCTCATCCGAATCAACTCCGCCATCCACCCAAATTCCGGGCTTGTCTTCTGGAGCACCGGTTTTGTAATCAGTTATTGTTATTACCCATAGGTCACGTCCTTCAAAAGATTTTCCAATTGATTCTAGTTTAGCCAAGCCTGGGTGCTGTTTAGCAGCATCTTTTAGAAATTGGACCACTTCATCAAAGCTTCGATAACAATCGAAAGTAAGGTCTTTTGAAAATTTGTTGCAGGGACCAAAATATAGCTTTTCATTTATCACGCCATTGTCCTTACCAAAAAGAATGGCGGAATAAAAAATTAATATTGTTATATAAACAGATGCTTTCATGATAGATCCTTTAATTTGGCAAATAAAACTAAGCATGCTCAATCTAAATAACCATTTTCTATGGATTTTTTTAGAGGCTTCAGACATTTAATAAAAAAATAACCAATAAATTTATCTTACTTGTACCGATAAGTAATTGGTGGTTCCCGTTACTCCCATTGGGACACCACCCGTGATAACGAACCGTTCACCGGATTCAATCATTTGCATTTCCTCCAGAACGGATTTGCATAAATTTGGGACAGCATCTACATTGTCATATTTTTCTACTTTTATAGCCATAATCCCCCAAACAATTTGAAGCTGCCTTGCAGTAATTTTAAAAGGTGTTAAAGCGAGAATTTTCCCCTGCGGACGATAACGAGAAATCATTCGTGCTGTACTTCCGCTGTGGGTCATAGTCATAATTACTTTAATATCTAAATCAATTGCAATTTCACAGACGGCATGACTAATAGCATCGGCGGTTTTTGTTACATGCTCAGGCAGTGATTTCCTTCCAGATAGATTAGACTGCTCAGTTTCAATAATAACACGTTTCAGTGTTTGAACAACATCAAGAGGATATTCTCCAATCGCTGTTTCTCCGGTAACCAACAGGGCATCTACGCCATCAAAAATGGAATTTGCAATATCGCTCACTTCAGCTCTTGTTGGTGTTTGGTTGTCTATCATGGATTCCAGCATTTGAGTAGCTATAATGACCGGTTTGCCCAGTGATCCAGCTACCTCAATAATATTTTTTTGAGCGAGCGGGACTTGTTCTGAAGGAATTTCAACTCCCAAATCACCCCGCGCAACCATAACAGCATCAAATGATTCGGTAATAGCATCTATATTATTAAGGGCTTCCCATTTTTCAATTTTTGCCATGATCGGTAAGTGTATATTTAATTCATCCATTACCTTGGTAACTTCATACAAATCTTCTGCTGACCGGACGAATGAAAGCGCAATCCAATCAGCACCTTCTTCTAATGCCATGATTAAATCTGACTTATCTAGTTCAGTCAGAATTGGTAAGTCCAGCGTAATCCCCGGAAAATTGACTCCCCTTTTGGGTTTTACTTTGCCTCCGATTTCTGTCTGACACTTTAAAGAATACGGAGATATAGCTTTTATAATCTTTAGCTGGATACGACCATCATTGATTAATATCCTTGCACCCTCAGATATATTGGAAAAACCAATCTGATTTGTTACACATATATGTTCATTGTCTGCTTCTTTTTCATTCGTGATAGTAACGGTTTGCCCTGCTTCCAGTACAAAATCGTCAAGTACATCTGTTATACGAATTTTAGGCCCAGCTAAATCAGTAATTATACAAGGACGCTGACCATTGCTTGATTGTAAAGATTTAATAAGATGATACATTTTTTGTTTAGAAGTTTTATCGCCATGAGACATATTTAAACGGAAAGCATTTACACCAGCATCTACCATGGATTGCAAAGTCGCCGTATTATCACATGCCGGGCCAATTGTTGCAATAATTTTTGTTTTATTTACCATTAGTAATAATGGTTATTAATTAACAGAGTGAGGTATAGATAGGCGAAAAGGTGCTATTTTTGCATTGAATTTTTTTCCATTATCATAAAACATTTCAAAATATCCATGCATAACTCCAAACTCGGTTGGTAAAGGACAAAAGCTGGTATACTCAAATGATTCACCAATTTTTAAATAGGGCTGATTACCTACAACTCCTGGTCCACGGACTTCCTCAATATTGCCATTCCCATCGGTGATATGCCAGTAGCGATTTTTGAGCTTAACAGGTTCATCTCCTTCATTTGTAATTGTAATATGATAGGAAAAAAAGAAAATCGGGCGGGAAAGATCGGAACGTTCCGGCACATAATTGGGCTGAACTCGAATATTAATCTGGTTAGTTATTGTTTCTATCATAGTGTAAAAATTACTATCAAATTACAATTCATTTTGTTCCGGAAGCATATGGATTCTAAGTATATTTAAATACAAATAGCGGATAGATCAAAACAATGAAACACAAAATATATCTTAGTTTTATTATACTCATACTTTTTTTGGGATGTAGTCAGATTTCCGATCATAAATCGACCTCTGCATCGAATCCGGAGATTACAACCGATGATATCCTGGGACATATAAAATTTTTGTCTGATGACCATATGGGAGGACGTTATCCAGGATCAGAGGGGTCAAACAAAACAGTAAAATATTTGGTTGATTATTTTAAAAACAATAACATTGAACCTATTGGGTCAAATGGATATTTACAACCTTTTGAGTTTATAACCGGGGTAAATCTAGGCGAGCAAAACAATTTAGAATCTAAAGGATCATTATTAGAGATATATTGGACTAACTATCAGGTTGGTTCGGATTATATCCCTTTAGAATTTTCTTCCAATGCAAATGTTGAAGCCAATATAGTATTTACTGGATATGGTTTTAGTATTAACGATTCGGTCCATTGGGAAGATTATGCTAATATTAATATAGATGGCAAATGGGTTATGGTATTTCGGGGAGGACCTGATGATGATAGCCCACATTCCAGCTTTACGGCACATACACCATTGCGCAAAAAAGCATTACTTGCCAAAGATAATAAAGCGGCCGGTGTTTTGTTTATAAATCAGGCTGGCGATACAGATGATTTAATTCCTTTGAAACATGCTCCGAATTCAACTTCAATCGGTATACCAGTACTACATATTTCACGGCGCATTGCAAATGAATTAACGGATAATAAATTAGATGCTCTACAAAAAGAGTTAGATAAAAATCAGGGACCTAATTCATATTATATAGAAAAATCTGTTAAAGCGTCGGTAAGCTTGGTTAAAAAAATTATTAATGTGCCAAATGTCATGGGCAAAATTTCTGGAACAGATCCTAATTTGAAAAAAGAATTCATTGTCATTGGTGCACACTTTGATCATTTGGGTTTTGGCGGTAACGAAAGCGGATCCTTATCACCAGATACACTAGCGATTCATAATGGAGCAGATGATAATGCATCCGGTACAGCAGGTGTATTGGAGTTAGCTGGAAAACTCTCTGCAAATCGGAACTTATTAAAACGTTCTATATTATTAATGGGTTATAACGCGGAAGAAGAGGGTCTTTTAGGGTCAAAATATTTTGTTAATAATCCAACAGTTGATTTATCGATGATTGTTAGTATGATTAATATGGATATGATTGGTCGAATGTCTGATAAAAAAATTACTGTAGGTGGTACAGGAACCACTTCTGAATTTGAAATGATTTTAAAAGAAGTGAATAAAAACCATGGGCTGCAGTTAAAAATGAGTCCTGAGGGATATGGACCGAGCGACCACGCCAGTTTTTATGTAAATGATATACCCGTTCTTTTCTTTTTTACTGGAACTCACACAGACTATCATAAGCCCAGTGATGATTGGCAACACATTAATGTCCAAGGAGAAAAAAAGGTTGTTGATTTGATTTATGATCTAACACTAAAACTTAGTAATCTGGATGAAAAACTGGTATTTACTGAAGCAGGGCCCAAAGAACCCACCCAAAGTAGAAGAAGTTTTAATGTAACATTTGGTGTTATTCCTTCTTATGGAAGCCAAGCAGAAGGTTTGGAAATTGACGGGGCAAGAAAAGATGGCCCAGCCGCCAATGCCGGTATGCAAAAAGGTGATGTTATCATTGAAATTGGTGGTAAAGAAATCAAAAATATATATGATTATATGTATCGTCTAGCTGAATTGAAATCTGGACAAACAGTAGAGGTCAAAATACTGCGAAATGACAAAGAATTGCTGTTGTCAGTTAATTTGTAAGAATATTTTTCTTTAATTCATCCCGCAGTTCTAAAACAGCTTTTACGTAATTATCAGCGTGATTGTAAGCAAAAACTGATTGGTATACTTTTTCTTGATCGGAAGGGTTATTGACTGGATAACCGTTTTTTGCTAAATAATTTCCAACACTAGCGAAAACATCAGACCATTCATCGGGTTTACGAATACCATCACCATTGCCATCGGCAGCGTAAGTATTAAAACTTGATGGAATAAACTGACCATAACCAAAAGCACCTGCATATGATCCTTTGATTGAATGGGGTGGAATGTTATCATTGTAGCAATAGATTAAAAATTCTATGAGTTCTTTTTTCGCCCATTTAGCGCGACGAGGCATTTTTGCGATTTGGGTATACAGAGCATTAAAAACAGTGAATTCTCCTTTGTGTAATCCATAATTACTTTCCACGCCAACAATACTTAAGATAAGAAATGGATCTACTTTGATGTTTTTTGCACTGGCATTTAGTGCCTGTTGGTTTTCAGTATAAAATTGGGTGCCTTTATTAATGCGGGAATCTGTAATAAATAATTTTCGGTAATTAGTCCAACTTTGTTTTTCATATGGTCGGGCAAAACGGTCAAGAATTTTATCGTGGATCTGAATGCCTTTATGAGAAAAAGCGGTTTCAATATAAGATTTCGGTATTCCTTTTGCCTCTGCGTCGGATTGAATTGCAGCAAGAACATTATCCTCACTTTGTGAGTGGGCAATTAGCACCGATAATAATAATAATGGTGTTAATCGACCCATTCTGCAATAAATATATTGGTGTCGCCTGTTTTTGCTTGGTTACGGTTGGATGCAAATACAAAATATTTTCCGTTAGGACTGAACATTGGGAATCCATCAAATCCATCAAAGTAAGTAATCCGTTCAAGGTTGGTTCCATCTGTGTTGACTGCCCATAGATCAAAATTTCTTCCATTGGGATCAGCCATATTTGAACAAAATATAATTCGCTCATCATTAGGGAAAAAGAAAGGAGCAAAGTTTGCACCCTCATTATAAGTGATTTGTTTTTTCCCGGAACCATCTGCATTCATTACTCGAATCTGCAGATTCATAGGGCGTATCATACTTTCAGCAATTAATTTTTTATAGTCCACAATTTCTTTTGCAGTTTCAGGGTAATAAGACCTCCACACAATTTTGTTGCCAGCATGATTAAAAAATGGGCCACCATCATAACCGAGTTTGTTAGTCAGCATTCGTTTATCAGAACCATCTAAGTTCATGGTCCATACTTCCAAATCCCCAGAACTAATGGATGTATAAACGATTCGACTGCCATCTTCTGCAATAGTTGCTTCTGCATCATAGCCATTTTCATGCGTTAATTGTTCTAAACTACTTCCATTTAAATTAGAACGAAAAATATCATACCCTTCATGAAGTTTCCATACGTAACCTTTACTGTAATCTGGTGGTGGTGGACAAGATTTACTAGCGTGATGGGTAGAAGCATAAAGAATTTTGTTGTTGTTTGGATATTGGAAATAAGCACATGTGGTCACCCCATCGCCAGTGGAAACCATTTCATATTCACCATTAATAAGATCCATAATATATATCTGATCACACAAGCCTTCACCATCATGAGCCTGGAAAATCAGTTTTTTGCTGTCAGAGCTAAAGTATGCTTCAGCATTTTCACCGCTGAATGTTAGCTGGCGTAAGTTTTTAAAATGGCGTTCATCAGACTGAATATAAGTGTTGGCGCTTCCATCAACTAAAGTAGAGTCTTGCTGAATTGCGCGCCAGCGCATAAAGCCTAAAAAGCCCACGGTCATAATAAGGACAATAATATAATGGTGTGGTTTTGTTTTCGACATTTGAAATTTTCCCGCTGATTTTAGGAATATAATTTAAAGATATTTATCTTATTGCCACTATGATGAGAATGATTACTAGTTTTTATAATTTTTTTACCTGAAAGATTAAGATGGGAAGTAATGTAGAATCTATAGAACCGTTGTACCGGTAAATTATCTGTAATTTGTTATGAGTCATTATTCATCCCAACTTAACTTGAATCCATAGTTGGATGATACTACATTACCCACCAGAACAATGCCCAGATTCACACTTAATGTAAATGGAAAAACTCACCGTGTTAATGTAGATGCGGATACACCTTTACTGTGGGTTTTGAGGGATGAACTAAATTATACCGGCACTAAATTTGGTTGTGGACGTGGTTTTTGCGGTACATGCACTATCCATCTTGATGGTGAAGCGACTCGTGCTTGCATGACAGCTATAGAATACGCCGATGGGAGCACCGTCACAACCATTGAAGGCTTATCTTCAGATAATTCTCACCCTATTCAAAAATCTTGGATTTCTGAAGAAGTCCCTCAATGTGGGTATTGCCAATCTGGCCAGATTATGACTGCAGCGGCCTTACTAAAGCGAAATTCCGACCCATCCGATGAAGATATTGATGCGGCCATGAAAATGAATTTGTGTCGCTGTGGAACTTATCAACGTATTCGCAAGGCAATACATAAGGCAGCAAAGGAAGTTTAATGGCCCAATCTGTTGTCAGCCGTCGTGATTTTCTTAAGGTCTCTTCCACTGCTGGGGCAGGGCTCATGATCGGTGTTTTTCTCCCGGTGAAAAAGCGCTTTGTGGATGCAGGATTAGTATCAGAACAATCATTTGATCCAAGCGCCTTCCTATCAATTAATCCTGATAATACTGTAACCATTACAGTAGCAAGATCTGAAATGGGGCAGCGTGTCCGTACATCCCTCCCTATGATCATTGCTGATGAACTGGGCGCGGACTGGTCGCAAGTCAACATTACTCAAGCAGATGCTCACCCCGATAAATACGGTAGTCAGTCAACAGGTGGAAGCGGATCCGTACGAACCTCTTTTGAAAAATTACGAAAAGCGGGGGCTGCTGCTAGGGAAATGCTCATTGAAACAGGTGCAAATGAATGGAATGTGAATAAATCCGAATGCACAGTTTCAAATGGGAAAGTGGTCCATAGTTCAACTGGCCGTCAGCTCACTTTTGGAGAATTAACTAAAAAGGCTGCCAATTTACCCATTCCAGAAGACCCACCGCTAAAAGACATGAAAGATTTTAAGTTGATTGGAAAATCCATTCCTGGTCTGGATACACCATCCCTTGTTGATGGCTCAGCTCAGTTTGGTATGGATGTAAAGCTGCCTAATATGCTTTATGCAACCGTTATCCGGTGTCCTACCTTTGGGGGGACAGTAAAATCTTTTGATTCTCGTGTTGCCAAAAAAATTAAAGGCGTAAAGGATATTTTCGAAATTAAAAAAGGCGTCGCTGTCATCGGAACCAACACTTGGGCTGTTATTAAGGCTAAACGTGCTGTAAATATTGAATGGGATCATGGCGAATTTGTTGATTGGGATAGCAATCGTATTAGAAATATGATGCAAAATAAAGGTATTGGTAATGCTGTGGTGGTCAGTGAAGAGGGGAATGTTGCCCAAGCGCAAAAAGATGCCAATGATATTATTGAAGCAGTTTATGAAGTCCCATTTACTTACCATGCCACTATGGAGCCCATGAACTGTGTGGCTCATGTAAAAAATGGGTCTTGTGAAATATGGGTTCCAACGCAAGTGCCACAAAAAGTGCAGACCACAATTGCCGAAGCATTGGGTTTCCCTGAAGAAAACATAACAGTTCATGTAACAATGCTAGGTGGTGGATTTGGTAGAAGGCTCCGGGTGGACTATGCCTCAGATGCAGTGGAAATCTCACAAAAAACTGGTAAGCCCGTATTAATGTTTTGGACTCGAGAAGAAGACATGGCACACGATTTTTATAGACCTACAAGTATCCATAAGCTGTCATCATCCATGACAAAAAAGAAACAAACCACCAGCTGGTCTCATCGTGTTGTATCACCATCTGTTGTCGGTCAAGAAAATCCTGAGCGCTCCAAAGAAGCGCTAGCAATGAGCGGTACATACGGCGCCAGAAATTTAGCGTATGAAATCCCGAATATTCTTATAGACTATGTGATGACAAATACAGAAGTACCTATTGGGTGGTGGCGATCAGTTTACCAATCCCAGAACGCTTTTGCTAATGAAGGGTTTATTGATGAACTGGCTTATGCTGCTAATACCGATCCATACGAATTTCGGATGAAACTTTTGAAGAATTCACCGCGGCATGTTGGTGTTCTGAAACTTGCTGCTGAAAAAGCAGGATGGGGCACAAAACTTAGTAAAGGTAAAGGTAGAGGCATTGCTGTACAGAATTCATTTGGATCCTGGGCTGCCCATGTAGCCGAAGTAACAGTAAAGAGCAATGGTAATTTCAGTGTGGATCGTATTGTAAGTGCTATTGATTGCGGAATAGTTGTGCATCCAGATGGGCTAAAAATGCAAATTGAAGGGGCCATTGTTTTTGCCCTTACATCCACTTTGGGAGGTGAGATTACCATTAAAGATGGTGCCGTAGAGCAATCTAATTTTCATGAATTTGAATTATTGAGTATAGATGAAATGCCAGAGGTGGAAGTTCATATTGTTGAAAGCACCGAATCTCCAGGAGGTGCTGGTGAACCAGGCGTGCCTCCATTGGCTCCTGCTGTAACTAATGCTATTTTTGCTGCAACTGGAAAACGCATTCGTAGCCTGCCGATTAAACCGGAAAATTTGATCAATAAGATTTTAGGCAGTTCCGATTAGTTCATTACTATAGATTATTTTCTTCTCGATAATTTTTAATAGATGGATTTCCGCGATAAACGCCGTGATGTTTATCCGGTAGAAGAGCCGCGATCCGGCACATAACTTCATCACCAATTTTTGCAAGCTTTTCCTCTTTTTTAGAACGATCTTTTGGTAAAGAATAAGGACCAAAAGGTTTACCAATATTAATCCGAACTCTTGGGCGAACACCACTCAAAACATTGGACCATATATCCCCGATTTTTCCGTTAATACTAAGGGGTACGATTGGTACCTGCATCGTGGTGGATAAAAACATTACGCCTCCCTTAGCAGGTCGCAACTCATTTGATAGGGATGTCCCTTCGGGGAATATGAGGAGGATTTCTTTAGCCAAAAGAGCTTTTTTTGAAGATTTGATCGTAGATGGAGCAAGACGTATACGATTCGCTGGAATAATTCCATAAAGCCAGGGAGCCCAATAATCAAACCACTTAAGAATCTGATCGCTAGCTACAATAAAGTTGATAGGCTTGCGAATAGCATAGATTACAAAAGGGCCATCAGCATAATTGAAATGGTTAACAGCCAAAATAAATGGCCCCTTATTTGGAAGATGGTGCCGGCCTCGAACAATAAACTTTGCAAGAATAATACCAAAAAGTAATGCAAAATAGTTTAGGAAATGCCGTACCCATTTTGGACGCGGTTTGAGTTGATCTACCCTGGTTCTAACGCTCAAATTAATCAGGAAATTGATTTAGAATATATCCGATGCATGCGCTGAGTTTTTTAGCAAATGGAATATGCAAAAATTCATTGGGACCATGAGCGTTTGATCCAGGGCCCAACACGCCAGTAATCACAAATTGAGCTTTAGGAAATTTTTCACCCAGCATGGCCATAAAAGGGATTGTACCGCCCTCACCCATGGCTAGTGCAGGTTTTCCATAGAATGTTTTGGATGCTTCTTGAATCGCATGTTCCAACCAAGATGAAAGTTTTGGCGCGTTCCAACCGTTAGCTGGCTCTTCCCAGTCTGTGTGTATAGTGGCCTGGTAGGGAGGAGTTTCAGTTAGAACTTTTTCTACCTCTGCCATGGCGACACGGCAATCCACATCGGGTGGCAGGCGTAGCGAGAGTTTTAGGCTGGTGTAAGGTCGCAACACGTTCCCACCATCTTTTACAGCTGGGATTCCATCCATACCTACATATGACAAAGCAGGTTTCCAAGTACGACGCAAAGTACCTTCAACAGGGTCATTGATAGATGGCTGCATTTTTTCATGCCAGGGAAAAACTTCTATATCGCCCTTTAGCACTTCCACCATTTTTTTTACTTCATCTACTCGATGCTCTGGAATTTGAGTGTGAAGTGCGTCCACCTTGATTTCTCCAGAAGTTTCATTTTCAATGCGCGATATTAATTGTTTTACAATACGAAAGGAGGAAGGTACTAACCCACTAGCACTGCCAGAATGAATGCCCTCTGTTAATACGTCAACTCGTAATTCGCATGAAACCAATCCACGTAAAGAAACAGTGGTCCAGAATTGTTCATAATTGCCAGCGCCAGAATCTAGACAAACCACCAAATCGATATTACCGATAATAGTTGAGTATTTATCAATATAATATGGGAGATCTGGCGATCCGCTTTCTTCGGAAAATTCAATCAGAATGACAATTCTAGGTAAAATAATTCCTTGGGCTTTCATTGCTTGAACAACGCCCAATGCAGCAAACATTGCATAACCATCGTCAGCTCCACCACGCCCATAAAGTTTGCCATCCCTCATGACAGGATCCCACGGGCCAGTTCCTTCATGCCAACCCGCCATTTCAGGTTGTTTATCTAAATGCCCATACATAAGAATATTGCCATCCCGTTCACCAGGAATCTCTAATAAAATTAACGGTGTTCTGCCTTCCAGTTTTTTTACATGCAAAGTACTCTTTTCTGGCCGGTGTTTTTCAGCCCATTCTATTGCTAGATTGAGCGCATCTTCCATATGACCTAAAGACTCCCAATCCGGATCAAATGCCGGTGATTTGTTAGGAATTTTAATATATTCAGTGAGCGTCGGAATAATTTCCGCATCCCAGAATGTATTTAAATAAGATTGAAGTTCTTTTGTATTCATAAATGGTTTTCCATTGGTTTTAATGTACTTAAGAAATCAATTTGTAATCATTATTGTTGATAAATCACCTTACCATTAAAAATAGTTGTTTTTACTTTAACATCTTTGATTTTTGATGGATCGATCTCCAATAAATTATCAGATAAAATGACAAGATCAGCAAGTTTACCCTCTGTGATTGAACCTTTAATGTTTTCTTCAAAAGAAGCATAAGCTGAATTAAGAGTATAAGCCTGTATGGCCTCTTCAACGCTCAGTTTTTCATCAGGGAACCAACCATCAGCTGGTTTACCATCTAGCGTTTGGCGGGTAACGGCGGCATAAAGCCCTAACATGGGATTAAGAGGGTAACGAGAAGCGTTGGTCCCTGGAGAATCAGACCCAAAAGAAACCACAGCTCCACTATCCCACAATGAACGAAAAGCATATGCGCCTTTGGATCGTTCATGGCCGATCCGTTCTTCCATCCACCGCATGTCATCAGTACAATGATAGGGCTGCACCTCGGCAATAATACTCATATTGTTAAAGCGTTTAAAATCATCCGGACGGATTACTTGTGCATGGACAAGACGGAAACGACGGTTCTTAACACCATTATGTTCGTTTAGTCGATCCATCATATCCAACAAATAACCATTTGCGGCATCTCCAATTGCATGGACGGAAAGTTGTATTCCAGCGGAATCAGCTTTTATTGCGAGATATTCTAAATTGCTTTGTAAATCCCGTCCACCATCTTTTGAGCGCCATGGAAACATGATTTTTCGCCAGATACCAAATTCATCCGAGTTATGTGAATATGCTTTGTAGAACCGTGCTGTTGAATTACCCATAATACCATCAATCCAGGCCTTTACTGTGCCTAAACGAATCATTGAATCGCCCGATCCAATTTTGATTCCTAATTCAGACATTTTTTCCCATTGATCTAAATATCCACGGGAATGGATTCGA
>CAYXUK010000001.1:30247-45734 GCA_964468295.1 uncultured bacterium
CAAGGGCTTTACTATTAGCAAAAAACATCTTTCGATCAAACCGTTGGATAAAAATAGGGCGCTCTGCTGTAAAATTATCTACCATTTTTCGTTGGGGTTTAAAGAAATCTATTTTTGCTTTACGGCCTTCTTCACTAATAGAACTGGATTCCCAAGCTTGGTAAGCAGACCATAAACCACCGGTAATCCAGACACCCGGGGTAAAGCGTTCATGTACATCTCGAATGCGGCTTATAAATGGTTTTTCTTGATGGACATCCAATAAGTTTAACCCAGTGACAATTCTACAGGTGGATTCAAAATGAACATGGTTATCGTTGAATCCAGGAAGCACCAATTTTCCACCAGCATCAATTATATTTGTATTACCATCAATGTATTTTTGTACGGCTTTATTTGATCCGACAAAAATGATTTTGTTGTTACGTACTGCTACAGCTTCTGCCTTAGGCTTAGAAAGATCCACTGTCCACACATAAGCATTTTGTATAACAAGATCTGCTTTTTCAGCTATGAGAAAACTGAAGAAAAAGATAAATCTAAATTTCATTTAACTATCTCGAATTGGTGATTAAGTGCAGTTGAAAATACAATGATAAATAAAATAAGGGGACCATAAGGGTCCCCTTATTTTATAAGATGATTAAAATCGATTAAAACGGAAGATCGTCCTCATCATCACTAGTCGCAACAGGAGTTGTCTGTCCGGTGTTATCCATCCTACGACCAAGCATGGTAAACATATCGCAGACTACCTCAGTAGTATAGCGTTTTACACCATCCTTGTCTTCCCAATTACGGGTCTGTAGTTTGCCTTCTGTATAAACCAATTGACCTTTTTTCAAAAGTTCACCAGCCATTTCTGCAGATTTCCCAAACATAACACAACGATGCCATTCAGTTTTATCCTGAAGTTCACCGTTAGCGTCACGCCAGGATTCATTCGTTGCCATATTGAAGTTGGCCACAGCAGCCCCGGACGGCGTATACCGTGTTTCTGGGTCGCCACCCAGGTGCCCAACTAATACCACTTTATTTACACTGCCTTTATGCATAATATACTCCTAACTTGTTTTTTATCGTTACTTACGCGTGTGTTTTATTATACAATTCTGTTTTCATTCATGTCAATATTTTTTTCAAAATTCAAAGAATTCAATATTTCATAAAAGACAAAAAAATATGTGCTAATGTTCAACAATTATGATTACAGAATTGGGACAATGCAAGTACAAATAGTTGTGTTAAATCTAGAATAAACCATACCGAAACCGACTATTTACAATATCACCAAACTTTTGGTATCAAAGCTTTTCTATCGACTGGATAATCCTCAAAGTTTTCTTGGTACCATTTATGATTAGCCCGTGCCCGAGGGACGAGATTGGCCACCCCCCAAACAGCAAAAGATACACCAGCTAAAGACCATGTGGCCAGGGCCCATCCCCACCATTCTAGAAGTTCACCCAAATAGTTTGGGCAGGATACCCATTGAAATAATCCGCCATGGGGAATTTGATACTCGGTGGTCCCATTTTTTCGCAAATCAAACAGCATATTATCTGATTTAATGTTAATCCCCATACCGGTAATAAAAAGAATTATACCAATAATAAACTGAGGACTGGTTAACCAATCAATTGGATAGGGGTGATGTAGGCTGAACATCCATTCTGCATTGATCCAAGAATTGATTCCGTTAAAACCAATAGCAAATAGTATGAGACTGATTGGCATTTTTTTCCCTGTGATGCGTGCTCGAGCCGGCCAGACCCAACTGCGATGTATATAATGTCCAGTCCACATTATATAAAAAATGATTCCAACTGGATCAGCCAAATTCCAACCCGAAGCAGCGATCCCAAAAAAGACAGTCATGACCACTATACAGGGAGATTCCATCAAAACCCACCCTAATCTTGCCGGAATCCTTGGCCCCCAACCAGGACGCTCATGGCGGCCATAGGGTGCTCGTACAAACATGAGAAGCAAAAAAGTACCAGCTGCGATTCCCAGCCAGATCCAAATGGTTAATTCATATTGCCATTCATTGATCAGCATATGTTATGCTATCTTTCCATTTTTCATTAACCAATCAATCGTATCCTTTAACGTAGATTCAAGAGGCCTTGATTGATGGCCAATTTCTTGCCGTGCTAGTGTACCTGGTATATCCTTGCATTGAACGGATAAAGCGCGAAGACTGCCACGGCTGAAAGACGGACGCCGTCCTCTTAGTTTTGCATTAAGATAAGCAAAAGGTATTGCGGTGTAAGCAGTCCAAAATGGTAATGTCATATATGTAGTTCGCTTGCCAATTAAACCAGAAATAATTTTTGCAATCTGTTCAAATGAAGTCCATTCACCAGGTACAATATAATGTTGGCCACTTTTACCTTTTTCAATACAATTAATGGCTGTGGCACATACATCACGTACATCCACCCAGTTAAATCCGCTATTGATAGTAATAGGCATTTTTTGTTCAGCAATATCACTTATAACCTGCCCCATTCGGCTGGGTTTGAAATCATAAGGTCCAATTATACCGGTGGGGTGAAGAATACTTGCATTTAGCCCTTGGTTGCAGGCATCTAATACATGTCTTTGAGCAGCGGCTTTTGTACGGTCGTAAGGTGCTGCTTTTAAATCTTCAACGAGAGGCCTGTCTTCAGCAAGCATATTAGATGTAGGCTGCTGCTGGAAAGCATGAATACTAGAAAAGTGTATAAATCGCTGTACTTGGTTTTCTAAGGCAGCTTTACACATGGCTTTTGTTCCATCTACATTAATTTTTTTCATAAGGGGAATATTAACATTTTCCACCGCAACATAAGCTGCAGTATGAAAAACAAAATTGCAGCCAGACATGTATTTAGCTAAAGATGCAGTATCAGCAAGATCACCTTGGACATGTTCTACATCTAGCCCATCCAGTGCGAGCGTGTCATGATGAATCAGGCACCGAACCCGCCATCCATTATTTAGTAATTGTCTAACAAGATTTCCACCGACATGACCGGCTCCGCCAGTTACAAATGCTTTTTTCATTGGTTTCTACCTACGATCGATAACTGTTCAAATAATGGTGATAGGTATTGACAGCTGTCGAAATAAGTTGAAAGATTTTATTCCTAAACCAAACCATTTTCAATAAGCGAAACAGCTATATTATAAATTATTAAAAAAAGTTGGATGCATATTAATATATGGGTTAATATCAACTGAAGACTTAGATAAAGCCTTTCTATATGAAAGGCGCATTAAAAAATTAAATTATCTTGGAGGGTATTTAAATGCGTAGATCTTTTGCATTAACCTTCGTTACACTCCTTATACCTGGATTGCTTTTTGCGCAATACAAGGTCTCTGGTACTGTAACGGATGCTAATACTGGTGATAAACTAGTAGGTGCAAACGTGATTGTTGAGGGGACTGAGACAGGTACTTCTACAGATGTAGATGGAAATTATACCTTGACTATTCCCGCTGGTTTAAGCTCTGCCAAAGTTACCGCTCGTTATATAGGCTTTAAACAAGCTTCTGTAACAGTAACAGCTTCTGGAACTCAAGACTTTTCCTTGGCGGAAGACGTTTTGAAAATGGATGCAGTTATGGTAACTGGGGTGGCAGGTGCACTTACGAAAACCAAAACACCGTTTGCTATTGATAAAATTGACGCAGATGTGCTGGAAATGGCACCATCGACGACTGTTGAATCTATGATTCGCGGTAAGTCTGCAGGTGTAAAAGTGGTTAAGGCCAGTGGAGAACCTGGATATGCCGCTTCGGTGCAGTTGCGTGGAGCAACCAGTATTAACTCTAGTGGCCGCTCTCAAGCGCCGCTATATATCATTGATGGTATCATTATTGACCCGTCTGTTTCAGGTAGTCCCATGGGGGACATTAGTCCTGATGATGTACAAAGCATCGAAATTGTCAAAGGCGCCTCTGGTGCTTCTGAATATGGTGCCCGGGCAGCGAATGGTGTGATTGCAATCACAACTAAACGCGGTTCGGAAATTGGTATGGGTCAAACTCGCTTCAATTACAAAATGGAACAGGGCTATAATCAGCTTTATGGTTCCATTGAAACGAACGGGTCTCATTTTTATAAATTGTCGTCCGATGGTCGTTTCATTGATATTGATTCTAATGAAGCGTATGATCCTCGTGATGGCACTAAAAATCCTCAGACAAATACTTACTCAGACAGTAGTTGGGCTGTGGGCTACTATTTTGCCGATCAGCCTTATAAATATTCATCGACTGGAGAAGTGGGTGGGAGCCTTGAACTATTACCGGATAATGGCGGTCGCCCAGGGTTTAACCATGTAGATCGAATGTTTTCAGATGGCAATTATACCAAGCACAATTTTTCTATGAGTCGGAATGCTGAAAACTTTAATGTTTTTGTCAGTCTTTCCAACCAAGGAGAAGATGGTGTATTTGGTGATTACATTGATGGGTTTAAACGGAATACTTTTCGATTGAACACTGATGTAAACCTGCCCTATGGTATCAAACTGGGTTTTAGTTCTCTATTATCGAAATCATTTAAAGAAGAAGCCAATACAGGTGCATTCTTTGATGTGACCTTTTTCCCTTGGGATGTGGATATTCTAAAGAAGAATCCTGATGGTGAATTTTATATTCAGCCTGATCCTCGTAATGCGGAAGAAGCCAACCCGGTATATCAGATAGCAAATAATTATAGAGTGAGTACGCGCGATCGTGCATTACTAGGGAGTAATTTCAGCTGGTCGATTACACCAACGTTAAAAGCGGTAGGTTCTTTGAGCTATGACCGTTCCGGCCGTCTGTGGAAAAACTACTATCCTAAGGGCTGGCAAACAGTTTCGCCAAGTCCAAACTATAATGATGGAAATCTGACCAAAACAAATTCAAATGAACAGTCTATTAATGGAGATATAGGTATGACCTACGCCGCGCAATTAGGGGATTTGGCTTTGATTGCCCGCGGTCGCTATAA
The DNA here is from genome assembly GCA_964468295.1 of uncultured bacterium. Taxonomy (GTDB): domain Bacteria; phylum Fidelibacterota; class Marinisomatia; order Marinisomatales; family TCS55; genus TCS55. Next base: position 35,241 of record CAYXUK010000001.1, read on the forward strand.
CTATGAAGGATATTCCTATTCTTATCGCTCAGGAAATGCCTGGAACTTAGCTGTAGGTGATGTACCGCAATTGGGTACCGGTGCGGATAAGTCCGTTGGGTCTTCCAATCAAGAAGTAAACTCCGATGGGTTTTCTTTTGGTGCACAGGCTGATTATTTAGACCGGTATATTGTAGATGTTACATATCGTCAGGATCGCAGTTCTCTGTTTGGTCCCGGTAACCAAGTGAACAACTACTATAAGTTCAGCGGTGCTTACCGCTTAAGTGAAGAAGGCTTCTGGGGCGGTATCCGCGGTATTTTACCGGAATTTAAAGTACGTTTCAGTACAGGAACAGCCGGTGTGCGTCCTGCTTTTTCACAGCAGTATGAAACCTGGTCTGTAGCCGGTGGTAACATTTCTAAGGGTGTCTTAGGGAATGAAGACCTGAAACCGCAAACAACTTCAGAACAAGAATTTGGTGTCGATTTCAGTATTATGGATCGCGTATCTGTTGAATTCACACAGGCCACCACAGTAAATGAAGATCAACTTCTTCCTGTGCCACTGGCCGGTTTTTATGGCTATAGCCAACAATGGAGAAATGCTGGTACACTGGAAGCAGATGCAACAGAATTATCGGTGAATGCATCTGTTTTAAATACCCGTGATATGTCTTTGTCTGTTGGTTTTAATTATGATACATATGATCAGAACATCACCAAATTCAGCATGCCGTCATACTTGTATAGTGCAGGCGGACCAAAGATCTTCTATATGAAAGAAAACACACAATATGCATCTTTCTGGGGAACGAAATGGGCAACAGGTGCTGAACACCTTCCTGAAGCAGATCAGGCAAGCTCAAGTCAGTTCGCTCTCAATGATGATGGATATTATGTTTGGGTAGGAGAAGGCAACGCGTATACTGATGGCGTTTCCAAGACATTATGGGGCAAAACAAGCACAGGTATGAGCCAGACATACAATTGGGGTCGTCCCATAATGTATGCAGACGATACTGGTAATACGATTCATCAAATTGGTTCTGCTGTGCCGGATTTTGGTTATTCATTTAATGCCAATTTCCGTTTTCAAGGCTTAACAGTATATGCCTTGTTTGACGGACAAAGTGGTGGAGAAATTTATAACCATACACGTCAATGGGGCGCTCGCGAGGCAGCTACTGGCGATGTAGATCAATATGGTAAAGAAGAAGGGTTGAAAAAACCAACTATTTATTACCGTGATCTCTATCATGTGAATGCACCGAACGACTTCTATGTTGAAGATGGAACATACATGAAACTGCGCGAACTGGCGGTTAAATATAATTTAGCCAGTCTAGTTGATCTGCGCGGATTTGGTATTAATGGTCTCAATGTAGGTATTGTTGGCCGCAATCTCATTACGTGGACAGATTATAAAGGCTATGATCCGGAAGTGGGTCGTGGCGGCGGACAGCTCGGTTCTGCAGTGAATGCCCGTGTGGATTCATACAGATATCCGAACTACCGGACGTTTTCATTCACAATGGATATAGATTTTTAAGGAAAGGAGAGCATACAAATGACTATTATTAAAAAAATGACAAGTCTTGCGCTGGTTGCTGTTTTAGCTTTGTCTGGTTGTGCGGACTTAGATGTCAGCAATACCAATGCGCCTGACCAATCCCGTGCTCTTGCAAAACCTGAAGATGTTGAATCATTAATCAAGAGTACATTTTTAACCTGGTGGCAGGGAGTACATACCACTGGTGGTTCTTTTAACCCCGGTGTAATGGCAGATGCTAATACTTCCTCCTGGGGAAACTACGGCATGCGAGAACTTGCTTCTGAACCTCGTGCAGCCGCAAATAACAGCCCTGCATGGCGATATGCCTATGCCCTGGAACAACCCTGGTACAGCTGGTACGGTGCAATTTCTGCTGCCAAAGACGGCTTAGCTTCACTGAAGGCTGGTCAAGAAGGTGGAAAGAGCTTTCTGGCCACAGCGGAAGATGATAAACGTGCAGAGATTTTTGCGACCTTTATTATGGGTATTTCCAATGGTATGGTTGCAATCTACTATGATAAAGGGTTCTTAATTGATGCCGCAACCGATTTTAGTCAAGCAATCGAATTGGTTGATTATAATACACAAATGGCAGGTGCAATTACTCTTTTGGATCAAGTGATTGCTGACTGTAGTGCTAACGCATCTGTTTCAGTGCCAGAAGACTGGATGCAGATTGGTGGATTAACGCTTGCTGATCTGGGTAAAATTGCCCATAGTTTTGTTGCGCGTTTTAAAGCCGGTGTTGCCCGAACACGCCAGGAACGTGGTGCTGCTGATTGGGCCGGTATAAAAAGCCACGCTTCACAAGGAATACCTTTTGCCCCCATGGGTGATGGTGATTACTGGTGGACTCGTACACAGTACTATACTGGCGTTTCTGCAAGTTGGGGACGTTCTGATTACAAAATGCTAGGACCTGCTGATAAATCCGATGGTTATACCAACTGGTTTGGTGACGGCTCTGATGCAACCATAGCTGGGCGTAAAGCCTATTCAATGGAAACTGATGATGCCCGCATTACAGGCGCACTGGATGCCGATGGAAAACAGACTCAGGGACTTTATGCTAAAAATGAGTATCGTACCCGTTTAATTGCATCTCGTGGTACCTATCATCAGACTTATTACTTGTTCAATAGAACAAGAGACTATGCTGTTGATCAAGGACTTCAAGGTCCCATGAAGGACATTAACCAGTCGGAATTGGATCTTTTGCAAGCGGAAGCTGCTCTTCGTGCAAATGATGGAGCGACTGCAGCAACATTGATCAACATCACGCGTGTTGGTAATGGTGCTTTAACAGCCGCTGCCGCCGCTGATGGAGTCGGCACTGTTGCTGATGCTCCCAATGCGTTGGATGGCGGTTCCTTATGGGCCAAGTACAAATATGAAAAAATCATAGAAGGATGTCTCCAACATCCTTATACTGGTTATACCGATCGTCGCGGTTGGGGTGACCTGGTTAAGGGTACACCCACAATGCTAGCAATCCCTGGTAAAGAACTTGAAATCTTACTGATGGAAAATTATACCTTTGGTGGTCAAGATGCTATAGGTACGCCGGGAACAGCTGGTAAAATCCGTGAGAATGGATATACAAGTCGCGGGTTTACTATTGAATGGGAGAAAGTGATTCCGCTAACAGATGCGGATTTGCATTAAACCTCAATTCTAAATTGAATAAAAAAGGGGCCCATTTGGGCCCCTTTTTTGTTAATATTTGGATATGATTATAATGAAAAAACTATATATCCTTTTATGTGTGTGCTCTTTAGTGTGGTTTAGTTGCAGCGGTGCGCCATCCAGTACTATAACCGAATATAGATTAACAATCGGAACAGCAACTCTAGATGATTATAATGATTTATCAAGTAAAATTCTTAACCGTCATCGCTTTTTGGTTGATCGTACACATGATCGAGGCAATGGCGCCGTAATCGAATGCAAGTATGAATACCCGGCACTATCCAATGAAGAAATATTAGAGGGTATTAAAGAAATCAGGTATCAATTATTATTAGAAGCTAGATTAAAAGGTAGTGGCGCCGGTACCTATTCTGTTCGGGCAATTGTAAAAACATATGGTCGATTCTCTGGCAATGAAACCTGGGTTGATATTCCGGCGAATAATGAAATCAAAAGTCGGATTAAATTAATGGCCAATGATTTAAAAACAGAATTTGAAAACAAGATTCGAATATTTTAGTCTCTTTTTACAATTTAGATTAATAAAAAACCCCCCTGGATTGTTAAGGGGGGTTTTTGTTTATAAGCAAGTGATGATTTATTAAAAAGCCTGCCCAAAAAAAACGGCATTTAAAAGCAAACCATTAGATCCATACCAGAATGCCCGAAAAGATGGGTTATCTGCAAATAAGATCACATGGCCACCGCCTTGTCTGCGGGCAATAATGGAGGCGCTGTTTTGAATCTCTTTGAGTTTTTCTTCAGATATATACCCGCTGAGAAGAGGGGTTTTTGTATAACGTCCAACATTAGCAGCCGCAGTTGTAGATAATTCAAAAAAAGTATCTCCACGCCTAAACATGGGGGTTTTCTTGTTATATCCATAAGCTATGGGGTGTGTATTATCCAAAGATACTTCAAAAATAGCACCGCCAATCCGCTGGGCACCAGTAACCATTGGTGCCTGGTCATAAGGAATGTCTAAGGTATCCATGCCTCCCTTTTTTAGTTTTTCATTTAAAATCTTTTTATTAACTACCCATCGAGATCCGGTTTGAGTAGCAATAAGAGTTCCTCCGTTGCGAACCCAATCTTTTAATGTTTTGATATCTGTGGAATCCAGATTGCCATAGAAACCATCTGGCGCAATAATAGTATTGTATTTTGATAACTTACCGGTATTTAACTGTTTTGCATTCAGCAGTGAAACTGGTATTCCCATGCGGAAATTCAGAAGGTGCCATATTTCTCCCACACCGTAGGAAGAAGTACCATCTCCAGAAAGAATTGCCACTGACGGTTTTTGCAACACACCTTGATATGCCCCACCTAAATCTGGCCCGGATGGTGTAGAAGCTGTATTAGAAGCGTATATATTCACATGATCTGTTTTCGCCAAATAAATCATCATTTTATAAATATCTTCTTGTGAAATCGTAGCATCTGCATCCCGCTGGTAAACAGGGATTACAATAGTCCCTCGATCAAATTCCATTTCTTTTCCATCAATAACTGCTGAAAAGGCTTGTGTGGTGAGTCTTGGACGAATTCCCAAGTCCATAATACTATAAAGACTTTTTGGGGCATAATACCGATCCCATTTCATAAGATAGGCCGATTTTGCTTTTCCCCCAATAAGCATTCCGCCGTCTAAGTCAACCATACCCAATTGGGGACCTATATATGCGTTGGGGTTTTGTTTCAGTTCATAAGATTCAACACCGTAGGCAAGAGGTAGGGTCCAGGCAGATACATCGTAGAATAAAGAATCTTCGAATGTAGTCATACGTTCCATGATCCCTTTTAGAAATCGTGTTTGGGGTTGATTCGATGGAATGATCACGGCTTCACCCGGATTAAACTTGGCCTGTTTTACGGTCATAGATTTTTTCAATTCATGGGCTACAATCCGGTGTTTTTGCAGGTTTTGAATCAGCATTTGAGCACGAGTCCTGTTTTGTTTTAAACTGACCAAATATCCCTTTACTTGGTTTTTCTTCGCTGCATCAGGTGCCGTGGCATAGAAGTCCCGGTGATAAGCTAGGAATTCTTTACGCAGGGCCACCAGGCCATCTAGGGTACCTAGTGTAGACATATAGTGATTGCGAATTGTAAATGCATATACAAGACGCCCTTGATTAGTTTCTGATTCTAGGGCCCGTGAAGAGGCCTGTTCAAATAAGATACCAACTGATCCATGGATATCTCCAAAAGTGGACCCTTTTCCATAGTAGAAATCATCATAGGATTGTTGGGAATAATACATTGATTGGATACTGTCCAAGCGTTTGGCGTGGAAGGGAATAAGTTTGTTAGTCAATTCAATGGTGCCTTTTGGCGTGTTGGGATTAGTTCGACTGGGGATTCCGGGTTGGAAAAAGAAAGTAGAATTGCCGCCCATTTCATGAGCATCTAGTAAGAATTGTGGCCGCCAGTGGTGAAATAATTTGATGCGACCATTAGATTCAGGCTGGGTTACAGGCATCCAGTCCCGGTTCATATCAAATAAATAATGGTTGGTGCGACCTCGTGGCCATGGTTGGTTGTGTTCCCGGTCCTGGGTATCGATAGTGGGCACTCTACCACGATTGCCGTTAACCCAATTAACAAATCTGTCACGACCATCAGGGTTAAACATTGGATCAATGATTAATACGGTATTTTTTAATATATCATCAATCTGTTTACCAGATCCAGCCGCGAGGTGATATAGTAACAGTAAAGATGCTTCCGTGCCGCTAGCTTCATCTCCATGAATAGAAAATCCAAGATAGGCCACCAAAGGCATTTTATTTAAATCCTGGTCACTCATTGAATTAGGTGTGTCCGACAATTTTAAATTTGCTTCTCGAATTGCTTCCAAATTCTCGTGATTATCCGGATGAGTTACAATGGCATGAATCAACCGGCGGCCCTCATGGGTTAGAGCATGGTCATTTAAAATGATGCGATTGCTGCGGGATGCAAGTGCTTCGAAATAATCCACAACCTGATCCGTTCTTGTGTGACGTGTACCGATTTGATGCCCCATGATTTCTTCTGGTTTAGGTATGGATCGATTATAACGCACACCCATGATTTTCATCGGCAATTGAATATTCTGTTGGCCAAACAAGAATGTAAATAGATAAATAAGTAAAAACTGTTTCATGAAATTTCTCCTCAAGCTGAATTTCTCTTTGAATAGTTGATTTTGAAGATAAGAAAATTAAAACGGGAACTGCTTTCAACAATGGATAATTTGGACTGGGCGGGGTAATTACACTTAAATTCAATCTTAATAAGGAATAAAAGTATGTCTGCATCTATCATTCAAATTAGCGTCAAACCAGATACCCCAGGTGAGGTAGGGTTACCAAAAATACCTGTAGACCAAGTCTGGGTAAAAAAAGAAGGCCTGGAGGGCGATTATAACCGCGCTCGCAAAAAGAAAAAAGATAATGATCCCGATATGGCGGTGATGATTATTTCAACTGATGTTTTAGATCAGCTTAACCAGGAAGGATGGCCGGTAAAACCAGGGGATGTGGGGGAAAATCTTACAATTACCAATATTGATTATGAAGAAATTACAGCAGGGCAAAAATATTTGATAGGTGAAGCGGAAATTGAAATCTCATTTATTTGTGAACCATGTACCAATTTATATAAGCTACCATATATTGGAACGCAACGTGGTCCAGAATTTATGGCAGTAATTATGAATCGCCGGGGATGGTATGCTCGTGTATTAAAAGAAGGACATATATCTATTGGTAATAGTTTTGTATTGCAGTAAACCGTGACGACCCTAGCAATAGAATTAAAAATTACAGGCATGCATTGTGCTGCCTGTGTATCTACTGTTGAACGGGCACTGTATCAAGCGGAAGGTGTAAAAAAAGCGGTTGTCAATCTAATGCTTGAAAAAGCCCATATTGAGGGCGAAGTGGAAATTGATCGATTAATTCAAGCCGTCCAGAAAACAGGTTATGAAGCAGAGTTAATAGAAAAAATAGGATTGCCAGAAGATAGTCAACCGGATAAAGATCTGATCCAAGCAAAAAACCGGATGGTTTTTGCCTGGGTTCCTTCGGTAATTATGATGGTGTGGATGATCCCAAAATGGCTTTCAGGGATTATGTGGCCTAATCCAACATTATATATATATGGTATGATTGTACTCAGCCTGGTTGTTTTACTGCTGCCTGGTCGAAACATTATCAAATCAGCGTGGAAATCAACAGTACATCTTTCTCCGAATATGGACGTTCTGATTGCAATGGGATCTGTGGCTTGTCTGGTTACGGGAGTATTAAAAGCATTTGGAATGAATATTCATTCTTTTGCTGGGATTGCGGGAATGATTATATCCTTTCATTTAACTGGTCGCTATATTGAATTAAAGGCCAGAGGACGTTCTTTTGACGCCATGAGACTGCTTCTCAATTTGGGGGCTAAAAATGCCAGGATTATTGTTGGATCTAAGCAAAAGGAAATACCTGTTTCGCAAATAAAATCCGGTGACATCATGCATGTTTTAGCTGGTGAAAAGATCCCCACCGATGGAGTTATTATTGATGGAGAAAGCACAATTGATGAATCGATTACTTCCGGGGAATCAACACCTGTTATAAAAACAGTAAATGACCATGTTATTGGCGCCACTATAAACTTAGATGGTGTATTAAAAGTAAAAGCAACAAAAGTGGGCAGGGACACATTTATTGCCCAAATGGCAAAAATGGTGGAAGAAGCTCAGACCACCAAAGTTCCGATCCAAGCCTTTGCAGACCGCGTAACAGCTGTTTTTGTTCCGATTGTAATAGTGCTAGCAATGGTTACGTTTTCATTTTGGATGATTGCTCCAGATTTGATGCGAAAGGGGGCACAATTTTTTCTGAATTTTTTTCCTTGGATCAATCTGGATGTTTCCGGTACAACAATGGCTCTTTTTGCTGCTGTTGCTGTGCTCGTTATTGCTTGCCCCTGTGCTTTGGGGCTTGCCACGCCTACAGCACTAATGGTGGGTAGTGGAAAAGGAGCGGAAAATGGTATTCTAATTCGTAGTGGGACTGCAATACAGCGTATGAGCGAAGTCACAACTATTGTATTGGATAAAACGGGGACATTAACAACTGGTCTCCCAGAAGTAATACAAGTCAAATTGTTTGGGGAAAAAGATGAAACGGACCTAATTCGAATGGCGGCCAGTGTTGAAAAAAATTCTACGCACCCACTTGCAAAAGCGATTGTGCGCTTTGCCGAGGGGAAACAAATTAGCTTAAACGATGTAACGGATGTTTTTTCTATACCTGGTAAAGGTATGGAGGCGGTATTAGGTAGCTCCAAAATAAAAGTTGGGGATCGAGAATATGTTGGGTACCAAGGTGATTTTGATGCACATGGATCCCATGTATTTATGGCCGTTGATGAAACTGTTTATGGGGTCTTTGTTTTGCAAGACCAAATCAGACCCGATTCCAACGGTCTAGTTCAGTACTTGAATAATAAACAATACAAAACAGTAATGCTTACCGGAGATAAAGCAAATGTGGCTGAAGTCATGGCAAACGAGATTGGGATTGAAAAAGTATTTTCAGAAGTAATGCCATCTGATAAATCGAAAACAGTACAATCAATTCAGGATAGCGGAGAAGTAGTATGTATGATTGGTGATGGCATTAATGATGCGCCAGCCTTAGCTCAGGCGGATGTGGGCATTGCCATGGGAACAGGCGCGGATATTGCTATGGAAAGTGGTGATATTATTTTAATCAAAGGTGATTTATCGAAGGTGAAAAAAGCAATCTCCCTCTCGAACAAAACATTCCGTAAAATCAGGCAAAACCTGTTTTGGGCCAGCATTTACAATTTAATTGCAATTCCAATGGCAATTTTTGGTGTTTTACACCCTATTTTAGCGGAAGCACTTATGGCTTTTTCATCTATAAATGTAGTGTGGAATTCCGCCCGACTTCGTCGTGAAACACTTTAAATTAGTAGCCCAAAATACCCCCGAAAATCAAATATAAATAAAGTTTGCACAGGCAGTGATAATTCACTTACTTTTCGGCCAACGGTAAGGGAACTGCCTGGCGTACTATTGCGCCCAGTTATGGAAAATATAAAGAATTATAGACGATCTTTAACCAATTTTGAACAGCAACGTGGAGATTAATATGAGAAAACTCACAATATTGTTCTTGGCTACTATGTTTACTGCAGGTCTGTTTGCACAGAACCTGGCAGGTAAAATTAGTGGTACTGTTTCATCTGATGGCCAGCCTCTGGTTGGTGCCAATGTAATCGTTGAAGGGACTTCAATGGGTGCAGCAACAGATGAAAATGGAACATACTATGTATTAGATGTGCAGCCTGGTGTTTATACCATTAGGGTTAACTATATCGGTTACAAAACCCAAATTGTATCCAATATACGTGTAACTATTGGTTTAACGACCAATCAAGATTTTGATATGGAAGTAGCCGCAGTTGAAGGTGAAACAGTTGAGGTAACTGCTGAAAAGCCATTGATCGAAGTTAACCAAACAAACATGGCAAGAACCATTGATGCAGAAGCCATTGAAAATTACGCTGTGCGTAATGTGACATCCATGGTTGCCAGTCAAGCTGGCGTTGTGAGTATGCATGACGGTCTCCATATTCGCGGTAGTCGCGGAGAAGAAATTGGTTATACCTTAGAAGGAGCATCTATGGCTGGTGCTGGTGGCAAAGTTGTTTCGAATGCCATTCCGGAAGCACTGGAAACTATTGCAGTTCAAACTGGTGGTTTCGATGCTAGTGTTGGTAAAGCGAATGCAGGTGTTGTTCAACAGTCACTGAAAACAGGCGGTAGCAGATTTTCCGCATCAGTACTTATGGAACAAGATGGTGGTAAATATGCTGTTGGTGACCAAGATATGACAATGACTGTTCAAGGACCAATTGGTGACAAAATTCGCTTTTTTGGTGCATTAAGAATGACAGGTACAGATAATTATAGTACTACCAGCAGATGGTTTACGCCCTTTACAATCGCAGGTGGGAATCCAATTCCTGATAAAATTGGTGGTTTGACTCCATCTGAGGATTATGTGGTTTTGAATGAAAAAGGCTCAATGACTTTTACAGATACAGATCATGATGGTGCTTATACCGCTGGTACAGATATATTGGCTGGTGTAAATAATGAAAGTGGTGCGTTTAACAATGTAAGTAATTGGACGAATTTTAATGGTACCATGACATTTGACTACAACCCGCTTGTACTTCGTCTTTCAGGTGCTTAT
>CAYXUK010000001.1:45834-65696 GCA_964468295.1 uncultured bacterium
TGGTACCATGACATTTGACTACAACCCGCTTGTACTTCGTCTTTCAGGTGCTTATTCCGCAGGTACATCTTCAGGCGCTGGGTTGCCGATTAAGAATATGTTTAATACACGGCGACACGAGAGTGCTAATTCAAACTATTTGATAAATCTAAAAAGCACATACTTTCTTAATACCAGTACTTACATACGTTCTAATGTGAAATTAGTGGGTCGTAAATATGAATCTTATGATAAGAAATTTGAAGAAAAAGGTAAGTTTACAAAAGGACATACAAGTACATTAAAAGATTGGCTGGCTTGGGGTGACCATGATAAAGTAGCCGAAGTGGATACGAATTGGGCCAGGCATTTTGGAACACCTGGAGAAGCTTACACTGAAGCATTCCAGTATGTTGAACCTTACCAGTATAATATTAATGGTTTCAGATTTGCTCGTGATGGCGCCCGTAGAGGTGGCTATAGTAAAGGTGAAGATGGTTACATTGGAATGGATGTTGAATTTGTAAGTCAGATGGGTGAGCATGAAGTAAAAGTAGGTGCTGATTATACTGCATTTAATTATAAACGTTATAGCTATAGCGGAATCAACTCTTTGAACTCTAAAATCGGTCAGGATGCAACATTGTATGATGCGGTTGTTGCTCAGAATGAAAGAGCAGAATTAGAAGTTGTTACGGCACGCCTTGCTTCCTGGATCGGTTATGATCCTTTGGGAAGAGATTGTGATGATGGTGGTAATTGTCAGGATTATGACCAACCCCGTAAACCATGGAATATGGCTTTTTATCTAAATGACAAATTCGAAGCAGGTGATTTGGTTGTTAATGCCGGGTTACGTTATGAAGCGATTAACCAAGCCAATGTGGACTTGAAAGACTATGATAATCCACCATTGGATAAAAATTACCAGATTGTAGCTGCTGAAGATCCAAAATATGGTTTCAAGGAAATGCCGACACAGAGCTATATACTGCCTAGACTGGGACTTGGATTCCCAATTACGGACGTAGCATCTTTTCACTTGAATTATGGTCGCTATGTTCAAATGGCTCCTATGCACCGGTTATATCGTAGTCGTGGTTCAGGATACTCTTCCTGGGGCCTAAAGCCGACCCAAGAAACAAAATTTGAAATGGGTTATGGCACATTGATTGGTGATGTTGCTTCTCTTGATGTTACCGTATTTGCACGGAACCCGAAAGATCAGATCAGTAGAGATGTGTATCAACCTGATGCAACAGAAAACTACTATGGGCTACGGGATCACACCAACTATGTGAACAGTGATTTTTCGCAGATTACCGGTATAGAACTTGATTTTAAAACTAATCGTGTGAACAATATTCAAGTGTTTGCCAACTATGTATTCCAGGATGTAAGAGGCACAAACTCTTATCCTACCCTGGGAACCATTGGATGGGGTAAACCAACAATGATTGCTGCCACACGTTATGATCAACGCCATCAAGCAAGTGCAATTGTAGATTACAGAACTGGAAGAACTGGTAATGTACTTACCAACAATTTTGGTGTTAATCTTATTGCTTCTTATAATAGTGGACATCCGTATACATATTCTGATGGCTCTATGGGTCAGCGAGATGCAGGTGAAGGGGCGTTGCTTTCTGATAATGATCCCCGGAACAGAGCTCCGCAAGAGGCGATTAATTCCTCAACAACACCATCTATATTTAATCTAGATCTTGGTGTAGATAAGACTGTCAGGGTTATGAATATCAATGTGAAGCTTTATGCAACAGTAACCAATCTGCTGAATACGAAACATATTGTTAATGTTTATAACCGTACAGGTGATGCATATGATGATGGTTTCTTAAGTGATCCAGCATTGAGTTCCTTGATTATTGAAGGTCGTGGACCAGAATATGTAGAAATGTATCAAAAGATTAACTTGGCCAACCGTAACCACTGGTTGAATGACCATGGTTTTGATCTGTTTGGCGTTCCTCGTGAAATTAAAATGGGTATGCAGGTCTCCTTCTAGGAGGGTTGATTATGCCATACAAAACAGTGGAGAGTTTTATGAATCTTAGAAAAGCAATTACCTTAGTAATTACTGGTGCATTTCTTTTGACTTCAGCATTATTTGCTGAAGAAATAAAAGGAGATCGCCAGGCAGGTAAAACAGGTCCTAGTCGTCTGTTTAAAGGTGACGATGGCCCAAAAAGTACGTTTTTCAATATTAACAGCTGGTCGATTCAAGTAGAACACCAGGGGTTTTTCCAATGGAATGGTACTTCGCATGGTTCAGCTGGTGATTATCCCAAAGGAATGGCAAATGTTATTTTTGCCGAAGGTATTCTTTGGGGCGTGAGAGCAGATGATGAATTCGGTAAAGATGCAGATGGTTATATACTAACCGATGGAACAGGTGATGGTGAACCGAAAATTCGCGTGAATGGTTCCATGTACAATACCGGTCTTAAATCCGGTAAGGTCCTTCGGGATCCGGCGGTGCTTACTAATGGTAGCCCTACTATTTTGAAAAGCCTCTACTCAGAAAACTGGCGCGATCAGCAGATCTGGCGTGTGAGAAGAGACTGGGAAACTGGAGATCTGACATCTGATGTAGCCATCGTTAAGAATATTGCTGCTACCTCAGTAACAGAAGCACAGATTGCAGCTACGAAAGCACAATACAAACATGACTGGGAACATTGGCCAGTAGCTAAAGGTGCGCCTTACGATGATGTCAATGGAGACGGTGCATTTACTGCTGCAACATGGAATACTGAAACACTCGAATGGGACGGTGATATTCCTGGTATCCCAGGCGCTGATCAAACTGTTTGGTTGGTCGCCAATGACTTACCAGATGAACATGATCCGAATTACCCTGGGAAAGCAGTCAGTGTATCCGAAGGTGGTTGGGGTTCTCCTCCAATCGGTTTTGAAATGCAGATGTCTATGTGGGGATATGATTATCCATTTTCCAACCCATTATCCAGTATGTTTTTCAAACGTGCTCGTATGATCTATACTGGATTACCTGGTGGCCCGGCAACTGCTAAGCTGGACACCGTTTATTTTACTCAGTGGTCCGATCCTGATCTAGGAACGTACACTGATGACTATGTCGGATGTGATACCACCTTAAGTCTTGGGTATGTATATAATGGTAATACATTTGATGAAACATTTTTTGATAACTACGGTAGTCCCGTGCCTGCCGGTGGTTATGACTTTTTAGAAGGTCCAAAAGTAGATGCTGACGGCGATGGCGACTTAGATACGCTGGGAATGACCAGTTTTGTATACTTCGCTGCTGGTTCTTCAGTGAGTGACCCGAATACCCGCGTATATGCAGGTACATTGCAGTGGTTCAACTTGATGGAAGGGTTTTTACCAAGACCTCCATATCCAACTCAGAACCCCTTTGTGGATCCACTTACAGGTTTGGCCGAGAAATATGTGTTGGCGGGTGACCCGCCTTCAGGTACAGGCTGGATTGATGGAATCATTTTGCCACCTGGCGATAGGCGCCTAGTGATGAATACTGGACCATTTCAAATGGCGGTTAATGATACACAGGATGTTGTCGTTGGTCTCATTGGTGGTATGGGTGGTGATAACCTTTCATCCATTACAGTACTGAAATACAATGACATCTATGCACAGTTTGCATATGATAATAATTTTTCATTGCCGACTCCACCGACTCCACCAATTGTGTCTGTCTTTGAAGGTGATGGCTATATTACCCTTAACTGGGCGGAGACAGCTGCTTATAATAAAACAGAGTCGGCGGTCAATAAAGGCTTTGCTTTTGAAGGTTATAAAATTTACCAATTGCCGAATCCTCTTGCCTCTGGTTCAGAGGGAGCACTGGTCGCTCAATATGATGTAGCGAATGGTGTGATGGTTATTACGGAAAAAGCAGTAGACCCAGCTACGGGTCTTGTGCTTGAAAAACCTGCGCACGTTGGTAGTGATAATGGAATTAGTCGAGTTGTTGTTATTAAAACAGATGCATTGAGAAGTCGGCCGATTACCAATGATAGACCATATCATTTTGGTGTTAGTGCTTATTCTTATTTGCCAGATAATGCCAACTCACCGTTTAAATCACTCGAATCCTCTATGACCCGCGTTTCTGTGACACCAAAACTTCCAGATCCAGGTAAAGCATATACAGTTGATTCAGGTGATTATATAGATATGACCCATTCAGCTGGTACCAGTGACGGACAAGCTCGGATTGAAGTAATTGATCCTGGTGTTCTTACTGGCAATACGTATGAGGTTTCGTTTGCAACGGATGAAGCATCGGGTAACATACTTTGGAATGTTACCAACGCTACCACTGGCAGCGAAATTCTATCAGGATATTCACAGGGAGCTGAATTCTCAGATCCTGGTTTTCCTGCAGCTGACGGTTTAACCTTTAAGGTTACAGGTCCGCCAAATGCCTTCAAGAACTTTTTAGTTACAGCTAATGGAGATGGAAGTTGCACAGAAGCAGCACCTTGTCAAGGCTCGCAGGACTGGGGCGGTTTTCCAACTTCTTATACTGGTCGTGTTAACCAATCCAATGGTAAAGCCTGGTTCTTCCATGGTGGTGGTTCCTCATCGGGTAGCTATGATACGATGATCAGTCGAATCATTCGCGGCAGTAAATGGAAATACCTTATTCCTTTTGATTTTGAATATCGTTTTACCTATGAAGATGACAACTATCTATATTTAGCATATACTACTTGGTCATTGATTAGAGTTCCATTTGAAGTATGGAACGTTACAAAAGGCTATCGTTACCCTCTATGGTCCTATGACTATGATGGAAATGAGAAGTGGGGTTTACATCCAAATGATAGTCCAGGTTCTGGTGGGTCGAATGATCCATATACGGACTGGGTATATCCTCGATTACCAGCGAATTGGGAAACAGCAGGTAATGCTGCAGGCGATGATGAAACTGGTTATCAAGACTGGTTAGCAAAATCCATCGCTGCTGGTATTGCCAGTGGTGGCCCTGCAACGCCGGATGCAGATGGGAGTTACATAACAGGTACAACAGGTGCTGACTATTGGGAATCTGGTTCTTATGGACCAGAACTCATGGGTCGTAATGTTTGGTTTGTCTGGAATTTGGATGATGTATCGGATGGTACGATTGATGGAGAAACTGCTGGTATTCCAAATGCAGATCTAAAGCCGGAATTAGGTACAGTTGTTAAAATTATTACCAACAAAACCAACCAACCCAATGACGTATTCAGCGTTGATGCACCAAAAGTTGAATCTACATCTATAGCAGATGATGTTAAAAAGGTCAATGTATTCCCGAATCCATACTTTGGGTACCATGATCTTGAGATTTCCAGTGCAGAACTACCAGCTCCGAAATACGTGACTTTCAACCATCTACCTACGACAGGTAAAGTTGTGTTCCGTGTTTTTAATATGGCTGGTGTTATGGTAGCGAACTTCGAGAAGAGTACAAATACTCAATATCAAACATGGAATATGAGAAATGCCAATGAATTCCCACTTGCAAGTGGCGTTTATATCATTCATGTTGATATGGGATCTTATGGATCAAAAGTACTGAAGCTTGCGCTTGTTACTGAAGAAGAATGGGCGAAACGCTACTAAGGCTCAGAAGGAGAATTAATAATATGATTAATAAAAGAATAATAACAATTCCATTTGTGTTGGCTTTCCTGATGGGCTCTTTAGTGGCTCAAGGGCAAAACCAATATGGAGGTGCAAAAGCAGGCGGTATGCGTAATGGTACTGCTGGTGCAAGTCAGCTTCTGATCCCACAAGGAGCATCATACTTAACTGGAGGTGGCGCAGTTGCCAATGCCAGTGGTGTAGGTGCAACATTTTGGAATCCAGCTGGTGTGGCTCGCATGGGATCGAGTGTGGAAACTTCATTTTCCAATAGATCATACATTGCTGATATGTCTGTTTTATTTGCAGGCGCGACGATGAAATTCGGTAATAATGCCTTTGGTGTGAACATACGGTCTATCGATATTGATGAAATACCGGTAACAACTGTGTTTTCACCTGATGGAACAGGTGAAATGTTCAAACCCACTAACTTTACTGCTGGGTTGACCTACTCGCGTATGATGTCTACAAAAACATCTATGGGTCTTAGTATCAATTCAACCAGTGAAGGTTTTAAACGGGTAAAAGGTACTGCCATTACTATAGATGCCGGTGTTCAATACTCTGACTTCCTAGATGTTTCAGGATTGGATGTTGGTGTTGCTGTAAGAAATTTTGGTCGCCCAATGCGTTACAATGGCTCCGGTCTATTGGTTGACGCCATTGCTATAGGAAGTGATCGGCAGGTTGGTACATATAAAGTTGAACCCGCGAAGTTCGATGTTCCAATGTTGATGGAATTAGGCGTTTCCTATAAAGCTGGTGCTTTGTCAGTTGGTGGTACATATGAAAGCAACAATTTTGATCAAGATAAATTGAAATTAATGGGTGCTTTCAGCTTACCAGGACTTGCAACGGCTAGAGTCGGTATGTTATCTGATCTTGGAGAAGTAAATATTCAAGATAATTTAGGTACAACCACTGTTGATGAAAGCAAAGCTGAAATCGAAAATATTTTTGCAGGTGTTTCATTTGGTGGATCAGTATATCTCCAGAGAATACTCGGAATCAATGCATCGATAGATTATGCCTATATTCCTGCGAAGTATTTTGATGGGAATACCGTTCTTACACTGAACGTTGGTTTCTAAAAGACCATAACAATTAATACAAATAAAGAAGCCCCGCACTTGCGGGGCTTTTTTTTATTAATTTCTGATTAATTTGCCTATATGAATAATAGGCTGATTTCATATTGCATCTTCTCTCTGTTTATTTTTATACCTGGTTGCTCTAATAAAAAAGAACAGGAATCATTTCAGATTCCTCAACCAGCATTTGACGAAAAAATATCACAAGTTTCCTTTTCTGATTTTATTGGATCCAAGCAGTGTCAATCCTGCCATCCAAATATTTATTCCCAATGGGAAAATTCAACTCATGCCAAAGCGGGTGGCAGCCCAACAGATGTAGCCGTAATTGCACCCTTTAATGGGAATTCGATTCAATTATCAGATGTTACCATCTACCCTGAAAAAAAGGGCAACAATTATCAATTTCGGTTAATTGATAACACAACTGGAGATCAGCAGATCATCAAAGTTGAAGCCGTTGTTGGTGGTGGCTTCATGTATGGTGGTGGTACGCAAACATATTTTGGGGAATTTGAAGATGGTACCTATAGGTTTTTACCGTTTGACTTTAGTCGTGACGAGAATGCCTGGTTTGTACAGGTAAAAAACAGCGAAGAATGGAAAAAAGCAGATAAGCGTATATCTATGAGTCAATTATACAATTGGCCGCCCCATCGTGTATTAGGCGAAATAGAGGATATATCTAACTGCCAAAACTGCCACGGGAGTCAGATTGTTGGGGAAAAAGTGGGAGAAACATACAATACACAATTCACCACCTTAGCAATAAACTGTGAATCGTGTCATGGCCCGGCGAAAAAACATGTAACAACCATGGCTGAAATAGTAAGTGGAATGATTGCAAACCCTACCACTATTGGAATCAAGAGTATAGCAGGTATTTCACCAAGAGAAAGTTTAAATATTTGTTTTCAGTGCCATGCAGTAAAAGCACCGATCAAAAATGCTTATCTCCCCGGACAAAATTTGGAAGAATTTTATTCACTTCGATTAACATTATTGGGTAATGAAAATCCCTATGCAATTGACGGTAGAATAAAAACATTTGGGTACCAGCAAAACCATTTGTTTAGTGATTGCTTTATCAACGGATCAATGACATGCATCAGCTGCCATAATCCTCACAGCCAGAATTATCAAGATATCAATCGACAAATATTAGCGGATAGGTTTGACGATCGGCAATGTACAGCATGCCATATGGCAAAAAAGGAAAATATATCCATCCATACATTTCATAATCAAAACTCAACCGGTAGTAAATGTATTTCCTGCCATATGCCCTTTCGTCAACACGAAGGTATTGGGAGTGAAATCAGGTTTACACGATCAGATCATACTGTTTCTATTCCCCGTCCTGTCTACGATCAATCACAAGGGTTTGAGTCCGCATGCATTCAATGTCATGCTGATCAGACAGAAGAAGCGCTTCAGACTTTTGTAGATCAATGGTGGAAACCGGCAAAACCAATGAATCCTGTCATTGCAAACAGGCTTAGTATAACGAAAGAGACCAGTCAGAATTCAGCTGCAGAATTGTTGCTCAATCCAGATGAGAAACACAGTATGGGGCAGTATGTAAATTTGAGTTATTTTATCAAACGTTACCTTTCGCCCGGCATGGAGAATTTGGATCGGAAAATTTTAAATAAATTGATGGATTACGCTGAGATTGAGGATGATATTGACCTTAAATCATTAGCACTTGCCGGACTTCATTATAGTCAGTATAACAATCCTGAGGTTCAAATATTTTTAATAGAACAATTAGAAAAAATGGGTACTACAGAAGAAGGAATCCGCCTTCGATGGGGGATGATATTAGATTATTTTGGTACAGTATTTTATCTGGTCGGTGATCGTCCACGGGCAATTGAATGCTATGAATTAGCAAAGCAGGTATTGCCCAATGATAAGAAAATTGCAGAAAATATAGTGCGGGCCAAATCTTAATCATTAAAAAGAGATTGAAGAGCTGGGTATAGCTTTTCATAAGTTAAACTCTGACCAAAATAATATTCTCCTTGCCCATCTTGTAAAATAAGTTCCCAATGAAGATGGGATTCATCACGTGTTCCCAAGGTACTAGCGCGCGTTCCTGTATTTCCAGTCTTTGCAAATATTTCTCCCGCTTTTATTTGATAACCTGGTTTTATTTTTGGATTTATATAAGAAAGATGTGCATAAATAGTAATGGAACGGTATCCGGGGAATAGGTCGAATCCATGATCAATGACTACTGCTTTACCTAATAGCACAGCGTTAAAAATATCAGAAGGGGTACGATCAAGTTTTGCAGCCCGATTTAGAAGTTCAAGTCTGAAATTAGCAGGAACTTCCTTAAAATCTAAATCAGAACGAATAATAATACCATCCGCAGCAGATTGTACCGCTGTACCCCAGTTAGAAAAAAAGTCAATTCCTCTATGAATTCCAGCACGATAATTTCTAGGGGCATTGGGCAGTCTGGATGCTTTTTGGGGCACAGATAAACCTTTGCAAGGTAGTATTAATGCGATTGTTGGTGAAATATGGTAAAAATCGGGAATAATGCCACCTTTATCAAATAATGGCTCAATAGGGCGGTTAGGCTCAGTTTTCGTGAAAAAAGCACGAATTTTGGGCATTATAACGCTTGTATCCACTGTATACGTGACCATGATTTGATTGCTGTGGTTTTTTAGTTTGGATAATGAACGAATTAATTCCCTAGCCGTTATTTTCGAAGAAAACACATTTGCATACATTACCATGGAAGAATCATGTAATCCCGGGTGAGCAATTTCAATTAAATCTCTAACGGGAATAGGCTGTTTTGCTAATGCTGTTAAAGAGTCCATCCCTGTCAATTCCTGATCGGTAATAATTGTTGCTGTAAGACCGTCACTGGAAATACTAATGGAAGGATTAATAATATTTACAATAGGTAATTCAGGTCGGGGAGATTCATACAGGGGTTTTGTGCAGGCAACAAAAGTAGCCAATATTAAGAACAAATACTTTTTCAATGAATCAGGATAGTTTCTGTAAAGCCTTAATACCATCAATATATACTTGATCTGGGGCCCCACTTATAGTTGATTTGCACACATCAGAGAATATTGAATTGTCTTTGTTTATATCACTAAATCCATCTGAGAATAATAATTGGATCGTTGGAATATTAGCGATCTGTAACGCATCAACTATGGAATATTCATATCTTGCCCATGCCATAGGCGCAAAAAGCATGCCATTGGCCCAATTACGATTTCGTTGGATAAAATTGATTGCCTGAAATATTTTATGTGTTTGCATAATTTTTAAATTGGTCTCCGAATTGCGAACATGGCGACGCAAGCCAGTATTAATTTTATCTAAAGTTATCCGTTGGCCAATATGGGCTGAAATAGTTCCAATCAAATTCAGATTGGGCCCGTGTAAAACAAGTATATTCATGATTTATTGGTTGGAAATTTAGCGCATTGGGATCAAATGCCCGATAATATAGCCTATAATTATTCCTATCAATAATGCTAAGGTAAGTATGCGGGATTTAGTGAATTCGCTTCGATAACCTTTTTTTATAGCGACGGCCCCAACAAAATAGCCCAGTGCATTTAAAATCCAGAAAAAAGGAATGGCCAATACTTTAATGATAAATGGACCAATTAATGGAATAGTAGCAATTAGTGCTGCTAATCCAGCGAATGCTTGGGTAAAGACACCAATAACAACTGTTCCAAAAACAACTACTTTTTGATCAATTCCCATATTTAAGGCAATAGCAATAACCGCAGTAATAACGGACCAGATTAGTATTTGCCTTCCGTAGGTATTTAAGAAGGGCTGTTTACTCATTTTGTATTACGAAATTGAATGGAAATCCGTATGCTGTCATACTTATTTGGATAATACGGCGATTTCCATTTCGTTCCACCCAGATTTGGCGTACTGCATCTGGGTCAGGCGCATAATGCATTAAACGGTCAGTACGCTCTAAAAATCCGTTTGATTCATCTAAATACTCCATATCCATGCGGATATGGTCGCATAATATATTTGTGTTGTTTACTTTGATTGTTTCTGTTTCTCCCCATAAGAACCTGCCTCGCATCGGTTTGCCCTCGTGATCGATTTCAAACCATTTTGTATCAAGTATTTCTTGGTGCTGGCGGTTTAATCTGGCAAACATAGTAAACATTGTTTGAGTGGAATCAGACCTATCCCTAGTTTGGTTATTATATTGGAGTACTTCATTCTTCAATTCGATTAAGACAGATTGCTTGAGATTATCTTGTTTAATTTTCTTTTTGAATGCTATTAATCCAAAGTGTGTTGAATCAAAGTGTGTCGAATAAGAGTTTTTTGCGGGCCAGATAGCATCAATTAGCCCAATAGTTTCAAATTTGAGTATAACCGAATCTGCGATTGATTTGAACTGGATTTTGGCCATTGGTAATCCATATACATTTGCTGAATAATTCTGTCCACAAATGATAGTTATAAAAAGGAGAAATGGGATACCCCTGACCATAATAAATAATAATTAAGTGATAACGATGAAATAACCAGCAATTAAAAAATAAAGAGTAACACCCAAAATATCAATTGCAGTAGTTACAAAAGGGCCGGTTGCTACCGCAGGATCAATATCAAAACGGTTTAAAATTAATGGTACCAGCGAACCAATTGTAGCAGCGATGATCATGGAGAAACAAATGCTTAAACCTACTACAACACCTATCATGGGCGATGCTTCTAGGAATTGAAATAATGCAAAAATACCTAAGAGCACTCCGTATAAAACCCCAAGAATTAAACCCACTCGGATTTCCTTAAATAAAATTTTAACTGAATTTTCAAATCCCACCCGTCCTGTGGCCAAACCGCGTACAATAATCGTTGAAGATTGGGTGCCAATATTACCTCCCATACCCATAATTACAGGTATAAATGCAGCAAGTGCAATTGTACTTTGAAGTACATTGTCAAAAATACCAATAATAAATGCTGCCAGAATTCCACCAATCCAACTGGCAAATAGCCAAGGTAAACGTATTCGAGCGTTATCCCACGAAGACTTTAACAAAATTTCCCGATCCTTACCGGCACCCACCATTTGGAGAAAGTCTTCAGTAGCTTCTTCACGGATAACGTCTACCACATCATCCACTGTCACAATTCCCAATAATTTTTCATCAGAATCCACCACGGGCACAGCAAGAAAATTATATTGAGAAACAATTCGCGCCACTTCTTCCTGATCTATTTCGGGCCGTACGGCATGTACTTTGCGAAACATAATATCTTTGAGCATGGTATTGCCCGGGGTTGTAACTAAATCCCTTAGGGATACCACTCCGGTTAATATTTTATCATCGTCTATCGCATATAAATAAAAGACCATTTCCGCTTCTTCATGATCTTGAAGTGCGGCAATTGCTTCCTGAGCCTTTGTATTTTCATGTAACGAGAATACATCTGTATACATGAGACTTCCAGCACTATCTTCGGGATAAGCCATCAATTCTTCAAGCTCTTCCTGCTCTTCGGTCTGGAGAAGTTCAATAACAGATGCAGCGTATTCTTCGTTAACCAAACCCATGAGATAGGCCTGCTCATTTGAACTGGCTTCTTCTAAAATGGACGCCATATGTTTGGGGTTTTCCTGTTCTAATAAACGTATTGTGATGGCTTCATCCAGTTCACTTAAAAATTCCACCGTAGTTTCCGAAGGATTCATCAAGTTAAAAATGGCATCCTGCTCCCCTTCGTTGAAATAGCGATATATTAAAGCCATATCTGCAGGATGTGTTTTGTTAATTAACTTAATAATATTCGTTTTTGCGTGACGTCGGAGAAGACGTCTGAATGTATCGCGCAAAAGATTGATTTCGGTTCCAAACATTTCTTTTTTCATCTTAATTCACCGGTGTTGTTTTTAGATGTTTAAAACCAGTCCAGAAAAGATATGTCCCAAGCATAAGCAAAATAGGATTTAAGTGACCATGCCAAAGAATGAAAGATTCAAAGGAATCGCCCAAAAATGTAAATAATAAAGATGTGCCGTTTATAATAACATGAAAAATGATGCAGGGAATAACTGAATTGGTTTTCCAGGCGACATATCCAAGAAGGACACCAAGAAAATAAATCTGTATCATCCAGTAAGGATTAAAATGAATTGCCGCAAAGAAGAGGCTTGAAAATAAAATAGCCCGGGTAATATCACCCCAGGCATTTTCCAGGTATTTTTGCAGGAATCCACGAAATAAAATTTCTTCCCCTATGGGAGCCAAAATAACGACGGTGAAAATAAGCAATACTAAAGATAAAGGATTATCGGGTGTCATCATGGCTTCGACTTGTAGAAATGAATCAGGCATAGGAATTACCATACCAACGAGAATATTTATTTCATCTGAAATCACCACGGCACCCAAAGAAAATAATAAAGTTGTTAATGCCGTATCCTTTGATACAGGATTAAAGCGTAATGATTCAAGAAGAGGGTATTTTTTTCGGACTAAAAAAACAATAACGGGGACAGCTAAAAATCCCTGCCCAACAAACATAGCAAAATAGGTGGAAAGACCTGGCTTAGAGCCGGCGAGAATAGACGGATCCAAGGCACCGACTATTGAGCCAATAATCAGCGCTAAAAGGACCGATAGAAAAACAATCCCAAATGCAAACTTTACTGATATGGTCTGGTTCATGGGGATCTGAATCCGTTCTTTTTAACATATTGGAAGTTACGGCAATCTTGCTAAACGGAGAAACATCCGCTTATTGTGTTAAACGATACAGTAAAATACCCATTGCCACTCCTACATTTAAGGATTCTCCGATTCCAATTTTGGGGATTGTTATCGTTTGGTCCAATTGTGCTTTGACATCATTACTAAGCCCATGGGCTTCACTGCCCATGGCAAGGACCCAATTTTTTGGTATTTTTTTGAGTGTATCAATTCCTAATCCTTGAAGGTCCGCACCAATAATTTCTAAGCCTTTTATATCTTTTAATTTTATTGTTCCCATCCATGAAAGTAAGAAATGAGCGCCCATTGCACTTCGGACTACTTTGGGATTAAAAGGATCAATACATCCATCCGAAAGAGCCACTTGACTTATTCCGAACCAACAGGCTGATCTTAAAATAGTCCCCATGTTTCCCGGATCTGAAACTTGATCTAAAAAAATGATATTTCCCCCCCAGTTGGGTTTTGTGTACTGTGGTGTTTTATAAATAGCTAGAATGCCTGAAGGCGATTTGGAAGGAGAAAGATAATTTAATTCATCTTTTGTAATTGTTTTATTTTGTATTGAATCAAGTTGATTAATCAAACTCGGATTATTTTTTGAAAATTCTTCTGTATTAACAACTAATTTAATCTGCGATTTTGTATTTAATGCCTCCTGTAGTGAACGAATACCTTCTATAATAAATAGACTGTGTTGCTCTCGGAATTTTTTTTTGTGGAGCGAACGAATCAGTTTTTTTTGATTTTGACTAATCAATTATTTTGATCTTAAGATCTGTCATTTGACAAGAAAATCCCAAAATTATTTTTTTTGGTATACTATTTCCCCATTTACAATAGTATAAAGAATTTTGGTATCAAGTAGAGAATTTTCCGGGACCGTTATAATATTGTGGGATAAAACAGTAAAATCAGCATATTTCCCGACTTCAATTGAACCCTTGATGTTTTCTTCAAAAGCACCAAAAGCAGCATTGATTGTATAACTTTTTAGTGCTTCTAACCTTGTCATTTTTTGTTTTGGCTCATATCCATTTTTGGGTATACCTGATAATGTCCGGCGTGTAACGCTTGCATATATCGAAGCAATGGGATCGATCCGCTCAACTGGTGCATCTGTACCGTTTACCAGTATCGCACCTGTATCCATAAGATCTCGCCATACGTATGCACCATCTACAATGCGCTTGCTTCCTAAACGGTTTATAGCCCAGGGACGATCAGAGGATAAGTGATTCGCTTGCATAGCGGCGATTACTCCCATTTGGCCAAACCTAGGAATATCTGCAGGGTCAATATGCTGGGCGTGTTCGATACGCCATCGATGATCTTCTGCTTTGTCTGGATTCTGGTTAAATACTTTTTCATATTGGTCTAATACTTCACGATTGGCGCGGTCACCAATTGCGTGAGTATTAACTTGAAATCCATTATTCAGCCCATTTGTTGCCACATCATAAACATATTCCATTGACTGGGTGGCCATACCAAAGTGTCCTGGGCGGTCAAGATATTCTTCTAATAACCAAGCACCGCGTGAACCAAGCGCCCCATCAGCATTCAGCTTGATAGAACGTATAGTCAGGTAGTCATTCCCGGTGCCGATTTCAGGGCCATTTCTATACCAATCTTGAAGAAGTTCAGTATCCTGACTTGTCAGCATGACGTAAAGACGAATTTTTAGGTTATTATCCTGTATAGCTTTTCGATAAGTAGCGATGGAACTGCGGCCTGATCCAGCATCTTGAAATGATGTTATACCATTTTCTAAACAGGCTTGCACTGCAAGTTTTAGTGCTTTATCATTATTACCATCACTTTGCTCTGGTACATGCCGGTTAATTAATCCTTGTGCTCGCTCATTGAATATCCCGGTCGGATTCCCTTGCAAATCTTTGATGATTTCACCGCCAAACCCAAATTCGGATTCAGCTGTAACTCCAGCAATTTTCATCGCTTCCGCATTGGCGAATCCAGCGTGTCCACTAGCATGGGTAAGCCATACGGGATTGTCTGGTGATATTTCACTTAGTTTTTGATGCGTCTGAAATCCTTTTACCACTGGGCTAGGTTCCGGCGACCATTTACTTTGATGCCAGCCACGTCCAAGAATCCATTCCCCAGGTTCAGTTTTTTTAACTGCACCGGCTACCATATCTACCAGTTCATCATAACTTGAAACAGATAAAAGATCTAAGCGCATTCTAGCGTAACCCACGCCCATAAAATGACCATGTCCTTCAATTAAACCAGGTACCATGGTAGCGCCTTTTAAATCAAGCCTCTTAGTATTATCTCCAATCAAAGAACGCATGCTATTTACTGTCCCAACGGCCAGTATTTTCCCGTTTTTCACTGCAACTGCTTCTACTGTGGGCTTGAATTCATCTACAGTATATACCATACCGTTCTGAATAATGAGATCTGCGATATTTGTTTCACAGGAAAAAAATATGATAGAAGGAAATATGAGAAAAAAAACTTTTAATGATTTCACTGGAATATCCTCTTTTAAAATTTTGAAATAATTTAGTATAAAAGTAACGCTCAATCAATATAGCACCCAATTAAATGATAAAAGAAATTTCATTGGAAGGCCTTTTTGAACCCGGTAATTTCATATTTAGTTTTATATGATAAATTAAACGTGTCAAAAAGCGTAACTCCTCAAAGTAAAGATTATGCAGCCTGGTATACTGACGTAGTAACTAAGGCTGGTCTTGCTGATTATGGTCCTGTAAAAGGCACCATGGTGGTAAAACCTTATGGATTTTCCTTGTGGGACAATATTAAAGAAATATTTGATTCCATGCTCAAAGAGACAGGTCATGTGAATGCCTATTTTCCCTTACTTATACCTAAGTCTTTTCTAGCTCAAGAAGCAGAACATGTAGAGGGATTTGCCAAAGAATGTGCAGTAGTAACCCACACACGCCTAAAGATGGATGAACAAAATGGGATTATTGTGGACCCAGAGTCAAAGTTAGAAGAAGAAGTCATTATTCGTCCCACATCAGAAACAGTGATATGGTCTATGTACAAAAAATGGATTCAATCTTACCGTGATTTACCATTACTTATCAATCAATGGGCCAATGTGGTGCGTTGGGAAATGCGTACACGTCTATTTCTTCGAACAACAGAATTTCTCTGGCAAGAGGGGCATACGGCCCATGCTACAGGTAAGGAGGCTGAAGAAGAAACACTGCTCATTTTAGAATTATATCGACAACTTGCTGAGGACTATCTTGCTATGCCTGTTTGCACTGGATTGAAATCTGAATCTGAAAAATTTGCTGGTGCCGAGCAAACTTACTCTATTGAAGCAATGATGGGTGATAAAAGAGCTCTACAGGCAGGGACATCTCATAATTTAGGACAAAATTTTGCTAAAGCTTTCGATGTAACATTTCAAACTCAGGACAATAAGGAAGAAATGGTTTACGCCACCAGCTGGGGGGTAAGTACACGCCTGATTGGGGGCGTAATTATGACTCATGGTGATGATAAGGGCCTGAAGCTTCCACCAAAAATCGCACCATATCAGGTTGTAGTTGTACCAATTTATAGGGATGAAAATAAACAGTTAATCAAAGATTATTTGGCCCCTATTTTATCTGATCTTCGTACCGCTGGTGTCCGGGTACACGAGGACTGGCGGAAGGATAGTCCTGGTTTCAAATTTAATGAATGGGAAATGAAAGGTGTTCCGCTGCGGCTTGAAGTTGGTCCCAAAGATGTTGAAAATGATAAAATGGTTCTTGTTCGGCGTGATAACAGTGAAAAACAAATTATCCAAAAAAATAAAATTGCTGGTGTAGTACCACAATTATTGGATGAAATTCAAACGGCATTGTTTGAATCGGCTAAAGCCTTTAGATCAGAAAATACTCATACCGTTACAACTTATGATGAATTCAAAAATGTAATCGCAAATCAAGGCGGATTCATTCGTTGCGGATGGGATGGCACAGAAGAAAGCGAAATAGCAATCAGGGAAGACACCAAGGCAACCATCCGGGTGATACCTTTTGATCAAAATTCCAAAGGATTAAAATGTATCTATTCTGGAGTACCGGCGCGCCACGAAGTTATTTTTGCTAAAGCCTATTGATGGACTGAAAGTTTACTGATTGTAAACTTTACCACACAATGATCACCAATTCAACCGCCATTGTACTAAAGCGGTTTCCTTATAGTGAATCCAGTATTATCGCCCGATGTTTTGTTCGTGAAATGGGTAAAGTCAGTTTTATCGTTCATGGAGCTCACAGAAAAAAATCGCCAATGGGATCCTATTTTCAACCGATTAATTGTTTGGATTTGGTTTATTATTATAAAGAAACCCGGGACCTTCAAACTGTGTCCAAAGCATCCTTTTCTCATTCTTGGTCTGCCATACCAATGGATCTAAAAAAAATCTCATATGCGATGGCCATAATTGAATTCACCGATAAATGTCTAATAGATAATGATGCGCATCCTGATTTATATGATGAATTAGTAAAAACTTTAATCACAATTGAAAAAGAGAAAAAACAATTGAATTTGGCATATTGGTTTTACCAATACCAACTTTTGAAATTGTTAGGGTTTAAACCAGATTTCAATCAATCTGAGCTAGATTATGTTTCTTTACCCAATCCCTATGCAGGGCCCAATACAAAAGCTGTTTTTACATTTTTTGAAAACGGCCAAAATGGTATGCATATGGGACTAACAATTACTCCAAAAGATCGGAAAGTGATTAGCGATTATTTGAATACTCGCCTTGGAATTCATTTTGATGGCATTAGAAATTTGAAATCTATTCAAATTTTACGTGAAATGTTTTCTTGATGGTATACAAGGGAAAATTAAGGTGGCATAATGAGAGCTCGTTTTTAGAAACAGATACTGGTGAACATCTTTTTGAGGGTAGTAGAATTTGGCAGGGATATATAATCCACTGGCGTGACCAGTCTGTTTGTGTTCGCATGCTGCCACAAAAAGATTACGAAACACATAAACCAATTATTATTATGTGGCTTGATGAGCCTAAACCAGCGACACCTTTTGTGGAAATATATTATAATGAAAGGTTAGTAAAATATTTTGCCTCTACATTCGGGCACAACGCCATCAACGTAAATGGAGAGTTTTTTAATTTTTCTCATTTAATTAATGAGAATGAATCAATGGATGAAGCCGAATATATGTACCGTCCTGCACAGGGAGAATTTGCCGCATCTCCCTATACAGGCAAATATCAAATTATGGAAGATGGAACGGCTTACTTAGATAAATTTGGAAGAAACTTCATGCGAACCATCCATGTTATTAGAGTGGAAGGTATGGATACAGATCGTTTGGCGGAAATTAATCACCATGAACTTAAAAAGATCCATGCAACACCACCCGATCCTAAGGAACCAGAAAAATATCGGGATTTTAATTTTTTAAAACGTAGCTGTACAACAATCATCAGAGATAGTCTCAAAAAATATGGATTTTCAAAGATTAAAGGCATCTTACCAAGGGATTTTTTTATTAGTGCTGCCTTGGAATTGATCAAAGCCCAAGAAACATTTGGTATAAAAGTTCAACTTTATAAACGACCTCAGTTAAAAGTTCCGGAAGCACCTTTTAGTAAACAAACGCCAATATTGAATCCCATTAATTGGATTCACTCGTTGAAATTGTCGGTAATGAAAAAAAAATGAAGCAAAATTTTTTATTTGGCTTCATTTGGCTTATCCTATTTGGATGTGATAATGAGTTAGTTGATACATCGCCAGGTGTATCATGGGAATTAGCTCAGCATCGTAGTAAGACGATTTCAAATTTGGAATATGATATTACATTAAACATACCCGAAACTGTTGATAATCCTATTTTGGGTTTAGAAACAATTCGTTTCAATTTATCTGATATAAGTCAAAATGTAGTATTGGATTTTCGCCAGCCAGAGGAATATATCCACACTGTTAAAATCAATGGTAGGTCTTCAAATTATCTAGCGGAAAACCAGCATATTATAATTGATGGTTCTTTTTTCAATTTGGGCAAAAATCAAATTGATATTGAATTTAGAGTTGGTGACATGTCTTTAAACCGCAATGATGAATTTCTATATACACTTTTTGTACCTGACCGCGCAGCAACGGCAATACCATGTTTTGACCAGCCAAACTTGAAAGGTCGATATACATTAACCCTTTATATTCCAACAGAATGGACGGCTGTTGCCAATGGGCCGTTATTGGATGAAATTGAAAAGGAAGATCAACGGGTTTTTTACTTCGGGGAAACACAACCCATCAGTACTTATCTACTGGCCTTTGCAGCGGGAAAATTTCAAAAGTTAACGGCCGAACGCAACGGAAGAAAAATGGTTATGTAT
>CAYXUK010000002.1:0-11511 GCA_964468295.1 uncultured bacterium
AAGATTGAATATGAAAGCGGGTGATAAAACCACCGCCTATGAAACCGATACCTAAGCGTTTTTCAATCACGATTTTTGGGTTTCATCTTTGAATAATGAGAAAAAGAATAATGCTGTAACCAGTCCAATACCTGCAAGGGTATACCAAAAAGTGGAGTAATCAAAGGTACCAGCTGTGGTATTGATTTCTTGAAGTTTTCCTGATAGCCATCCACCTATTACGGGACCGCCGCCTAAAATGATTATACCAAACACTGTCTGAGCCGAATGACGTACATCCTCATCTGCGATTTTATCAACGTAAATATATCCAGCTGCAAAAAAGAAGGCATAGCAAAAACCATGGAGTGCTTGGCTCAATACCATGATCCAGGCAGGGAAAATGGTGGTTCCGAAAATGGCATAGCGGGCGAAATACGCAAAAACTCCAATAGCGATCACTTTTCTAAAACCCAACCGCTTCAAGAAAAAACCCAAATAAGCCATTGTGGCTATTTCAGCAAACTGGCCAATGGTCATAGCTGGACCAA
Source organism: uncultured bacterium (assembly GCA_964468295.1). Taxonomy (GTDB): domain Bacteria; phylum Fidelibacterota; class Marinisomatia; order Marinisomatales; family TCS55; genus TCS55. The sequence goes on from CAYXUK010000002.1 coordinate 531, forward strand.
TCGCACTATCTTTTATTCCAATGGCAGAAAGGAAAGGTCCAGTTTGAAGGAAGTAGATTTGATGGATGATGCTAACAGCCAAACTGGCGAGGACTAGAATTGTAAATGATTTATAGTTAAATAATGCAAAAGCTTTTTTGAATGCGAGCTTTTCCACCGCATCAGCTTTGGGCGGTGTGTGTGGGAGCATAAAGCAAAAGATACCATATGCAATGGAAATCATCGCGGAAAATTTTAATGCATCTGCCAAACGAGCGGTTACATTGGCTACTTCTGGGCCAGAAATAAATGGTGGCATAAGCTGAAATGATAGATCCTGTTGAAGCCAGATCATGGGAAAGGCCCAACTGGCAGCAATCCATCCAATAGTGCCCCAAACCCTGATTTTAGGGAAGTTATTCTCTTTATCATCAATATGGGAAAATGCCACAGAATTAGACAGGGCCAAGGTGGGCATATAAAGAACACTATATATTATGGATAAGTACAGCCATGCGGAATAATCTGTTTGAGTTGCTGTATACCATTTTACTACTCCACCGGACAATACCAGGAAGGCCAAGACTCGTTCAGTGCTAAAATATCGATCAGCAAACTGTCCTGCAATGAATGGTGCAGCCACAGCCCCAATTGAACCAGCAAGTCCAAGGATCATACCGATTTCCGATCCTGAAAATCCTAGTCCACCTTCATTGATACTGGCAGATAGATATCGGGCAGTTACAGGTAGCCAGGCACCCCACAATGCGTACTGGAGGAACATCATTCCCCCCAATCGGAAGTTTTTTGTCATTAGATGGTGCCTACTGTTATTATATCAACTTACGGTTCACTGGATCCCATTCAATCCGACGACCTTGGAGATAAGACTCAGTTGCCATATGACAAGCCACTGCTTCGTGGAAGGCCACCTCAATATTGCATTTGGGCTGGGAACCATCACGAATTGAATCTAGCCAATCTTTAATGTGCAGATGAGTTGGATCCACTCGTTTGCCTTCGCGATAGGTGTACAATAATCCTTTATTCGCAAAATACCGTGAAGTGGCAGATGTGACCCCATCGATCTGTTTTGATCCCGGAGAATATGTGTAGATCGGGTATCTTGTATTAATAATACCGCTTTTCAAACGATCTTTATATTGAGTAGACTCTGAGTCGGCCGTAACGACAAAACCATGAACGGATCCGCCACCACTTTGTCCACCCATCTGCATGGATGCATCATGGCCCATAATCCGATTTCCTCGTGGATTATTGCTTGATAACGTGGCACTATAAAGTAAAGTCAGATCCTTGTCCGGATATTCAAAAGTAGCGTTCCATACATCAGGGACATCTCTACCATCTTTGTAAAAATAGATTCCTCCAGTGGAAGAAGCATATTTTGGAATACCAATTTCCATCATTTGGTTGATAGCGTCAAAGTCATGGGATAGTAAATCACCAGACAAACCCGTGCCATAGTCAAACCAACATCGCCATCTAAAAAATCGTTTTAATGCTTCTTCACCAAATGGAACTTTGTTTGGAGAAGGTTCTTGGAAGGTGTCCCAATCAATTGTTTTTTTATTTCCTTTTGGATGGATGCCCCATACCCATGCACCCCAAGGGGAATTTCGGTTAGTGGCAATTTCTACCAAGTTGATCGGACCAAGAAGCCCTTGATCAATGATCTGTTTAGCTTTTTCATTAGCTTCTACTTGGCGGTTTTGGTGCCCAAGCTGAAAGGTTATTCCTGTTTTTTTCACTGTATCATAAAGATCGACTGCCTCATCAAATGTACGGGTCAATCCTTTTTCACAGTAAACATGTTTCCCTGCTTTTGCGGCATCAATTGAAATTCGGGAATGCCAATGATCCGGTGTTGCGACTACAACAGCATCAATATCGTCATTAGCCAATAATTCGGTATAATGGCGATACCTGGTTGCTGTTGCTTGCGGTTTTCCTCCTGGGCGAACTTCATTCTGGGATGCATTCATCGCCAGTTCTGCATTTACATCAAATAGATCACAGACACCCACAAGAGAGCAATTCAAATTTTCCTGACTCATGAATGTTGCAAATTGTTTATCTAATTTATTTTTTCTGGCATTTTCTGAAACCGTATCCGTCCAGCCCTTAGTGGCAAAACCTGCGCCGCGAATCAGGTGCGATCCACGGCCACCATAACCAATGATACCAATATTCAAATGCCTACTATCTGAGAGACCTTTAACAACTGCTGGTGCCGATTTTTCTTGAACCAAATTGGAGAGGATGTTTGATTTTTTTAATGCATCTCTACGCAGCTTTTGCCAAAGATTAACAAGAAAGAGGCCAAGCACTGGTACAGTGGCAAGTCCTTTTAACAATTCCCGACGTTTCATGTCATTATTTTGCTGGTTGCTATTTTCACTCATGCTATGGTTCCTCTAACTTGATATTGATTTGGTTAATAATCGATCTAGACCGATTATTTGACCTGTGGGAAATGTATAAATCACCCATAGGGCACAGGCCTCAATTAAATTTTTATTTACAATAATATAACTGCCTTCTCCTGGCCGGGCATATTCCAAACCTAGAAATGGAGGGGCAAAAAGATAATAAAGTATTACAAAACCCATTCCAACCAAAGCAGAATAACGGCTAAATAAACCTAAAAGGAGAGATGCACCGACCAAAGTCAAAACCCACATATTTACAAAATCTGAGATTCCCAATAAAGTAGGGTTCGATACAATAGTTTTGGCTAATCCTGAAAATAACCATTTAGAATCAAGTAGGTACGCAGCAGATGACCAGTACGGATTAATTATTTTTGAAATGCCTTCATATAAAAAATGCCAACCAATGAGAACTCGTAAAGTAACGAGCCCATAAAGCTGACATCGGTTTGCCATGATCGATGAATCTAACTGCCTCATAATTTTATTTTCTTTCTTATGAATAGAATTGTTTTAAAATATAACTGCAAAGAATAAGGGCGAAATCTTCTATAAAACAAGGATCAATTTGAATAGTGAGTCGACCGTTGTAGAACGGTTTGAAATGAAAGTATCTTCTTCCACTAAAAAAAATAAAACAGGCTATGCTTGAGGAGGGATATATGAGAAAAACATGCATTTTATTTCTAACATTTTTTTCTTTATTATTTGGTCAGCACTATCAAGTGGACTTTCCGCCAGAAGAATTCAAAAAACGTTGGGAAGGGGTATTTGATCAAATAGGCGATGATGCGGTGGCTATCGTTCAAGGGTTTCCACTTTCTAACGGTTTTATCATGCCACGCCAAACAAATGCATTCTATTATTTGAGTGGTATTGAAACACCGCATGCATATATCCTTTTGGATGGCCGAGATAAGAAAGTAACCTTATATATGCCACCTCGCAATGTACGATTGGAACGAAGTGAGGGGAGAATCCTCAATGCAGATGATAGCAAATTGATAAAAAAATTAGTGGGTGTCGATGCAGTTCGATCTACAGATGAAATGCGAGAGAACTTTCCACCAGATTTAAAACAAGGAACCACAATCTATACCATGTTTACACCAGCTGAGGGACAAGGCCAAAGTCGGTATGAGTTGGAAGTAGCAAATGCATCTATTGCAGCTGATGCCTGGGATGGTAGAATTAGTCGTGAGGGGCGCTTTGTTCAATTGCTTCGAACGAGGAATCGCCGTTATGTGGTAAAAGATTTGACTACATTCATTGATAACTTGAGGAGTGTGAAAAGCCCTAGGGAAATTGCATTAATACGCCGGGCTTCACAATTAGCAGGGTTGGGTATGATAGAAGCGATAAAAAGTACGGAGCCAGGTGCTTGGGAATACCAGTTAGATGGCGTGGCCAGATATGTCTACCTAATCAATGGTGCACGACTGGAGGCTTATCGATCTATTACAGCATCTGGTACTGCTAATATTAGCAATGGGCACTATTACAGAAATGATAGCCAATTGAAAAGTGGTGATATGGTTCTTATGGATTATGCACCCGACTTTCGTTATTATGTGAGTGATATTGGCCGTATGTGGCCAGTGAACGGTGTCTATGAACCTTGGCAGCGGGAATTGCTCCAAATTATCCTTGAATATCGAAATGTTGTATTGGATATTATCCGGCCTGGGATCACAACTGATCAAATTTTGGAAGAAGCCCGGAAAAAAATGAAACCTATTATGAGAAGATATAAATTCTCAAAAAATATTTACAAGAAAGCGGCAGAAAAAATGGTGAAGACCGGCGGTGGAGTACTCTCCCATCCAGTAGGATTGGCCGTTCACGATGATGGACCTTACCGAAAAGGCCCATTAAAGGTTGGACATGTTTTTTCTGTGGATCCCCAAATGTGGGTACCTGAGGAAAATTTGTATCTCCGCTACGAGGATACCGTTGTAGTAACTGAAAGTGGCAATGAAAATTTCACAGATTTTTTACCTTCTGAATTGGATGATTTAGAAACATTGGTTCGGGAAAAAGGAATGCTGCAATCTTTTCCGGAAGATTTGATGAAATGGAATTATTAATAGTTGGAGTTATCTATGAAAAAAACAGTTAAAATATTTGTTATATTATTTCTGACAATTGCAACAGTCGCTGTTGGGGATGATGGTTACAAAATGCCTCCAAAGGCGATTAGAGATTTGGTGGATGCGCCTTTGACACCTGTAGTTTACATATCTTCAGATAAAAAACACATTTTGATATTGGAACGGGCTAGTCTTCCATCCATTGAAGAATTATCTCAAACTGAATTACGACTAGCAGGGCTTCGCATTAACCCTAGGACAAATGGTAGAAGTCGAAGTAGTTATTACACTGGCATAGTAGTTCAGGAGATAAAATCTGGTAGGCAAAAAATGATTAAAGGCCTGCCAAAAGATGGCCGTATTTCAAATGTGAGTTGGTCTCCAGATGGAAAACATATTGCTATGACGGTAATAAGGGGATCTCAGATTAATTTATATACAGTTGATATTAAAAGTAGCAAAGCAAAATTATTATTTAAGTCACCGCTAAATACTATTTATGGATCCCCATTTTATTGGTTATCCAACAGCAAAGGATTGGTCACAAAAACCATTATTAGTGGTAGGGGGGATCCGCCAAAAATATCCTCAGTGCCTAAAGGTCCCGTGGTTCAGGAAAACTTAGGGAAAAAAGCTGCAGCTCGAACCTACCAAGATCTTTTAACCAATTCTTATGACGAATCACTTTTTAAATATTATATGAATGCCCAAGTGGTTTATGTAAATCTGAAAGGCAAGACCAAAAAAATTGGTAAGCCGGGAATCATTCGCCGCAATGAACCATCGCCAGATGGCAATTATATTTTATTGGAAACAATTCATCAGCCTTTTTCTTATTTGGTACCACTATATCGGTTTCCAATTTTAGTTGAAGTATTAGATATAGAAGGGAATCTGGTTCATACGCTTCGTGATATTCCCCTTGCTGAATCTATTCCAATTGGTAGGGATGCGGTAATTTCAGGTCCAAGGTCATTTGGTTGGAGAGCAGATTTGGGAGCTACGATTTATTATGTAGAAGCATTAGATGGTGGAGACCCAAATATAATAACAGAACACAGAGATCAGGTATATACAATTGATGCACCATTTAACGTTAATCCGGAGCCACTTGTTAAACTAAATCTTCGCTACAGTGGTATACAGTGGGGCAATAGCGAAATTGCGCTTGTTTCTGCAAGAAAATGGTCCATCCGACGAACCACGACTTGGTTAGTCAATCCATCGAATAAGAGTGCTGAAAAAATAATTGATCGTTCGTATGAAGATAGGTACGCGGATCCAGGTAGACCTATGACTGACCAAAATGAATATGGGCGATCTGTGCTATTATTGGTTGGCAATGGGCATACAATATACATGTCAGGGAATGGGGCTTCCCCTGAAGGAGATTTACCATTTGTCGATGAATTCAGTCTGAAGACAAAAAAGACTGTACGACTGTGGCGTGCAAAAGCACCCTATTACGAAACACCAATCAGTATTTTTGATCCAATAAAAAAGGTAGTTCTTACTAGACGGGAATCCAAAGATGAAATACCCAATTATTATTTGCGCAGTTTAATTGATGATTCAGTAAGTGCAGTTACTGATTTTAAACATCCATATCCTCAAATGATGGGTATTTACAAAGAAATGCTTACATATAAACGTGCGGATGGTATAGATCTTTCTGCAACACTTTATCTACCGCCTGGTCGCAAACCAGGTGATGGGCCACTGCCCTTACTTGTTTGGGCTTATCCAAGGGAGTTTAAAACATCAAAAGCAGCATCCCAAGTAGTTGGATCTCCTCATCGATTTTCACGGATTACTCCAACTTCATCTTTAATAATGCTTGCTTATGGTTATGCGGTACTTTCTGGCGCTACAATGCCGATTATAGGTGAAGGAGATTCTCAACCCAATGATGCATATGTTAAACAATTGGTTGGCAGTGCGCAAGCTGCAGTAGATATCATGATTGAACGGGGTATTACAACAAAAGATCAAATTGCGATAGGTGGGCATTCTTACGGTGCTTTTATGACTGCAAACCTCTTGGCCCATTCCGATATTTTTCAAGCAGGAATTGCAAGAAGTGGGGCCTATAACCGCAGTCTTACGCCATTTGGATTTCAATCTGAAGAGAGAACGTTTTGGGAAGCACCAGAAATTTATTTTGCTATGTCGCCTTTTATGCATGCAGAAAAAGTTAATGAGCCGATTTTACTTATTCATGGTGACGCCGATAACAATTCGGGCACTTTTCCAGTTCAAAGTAAACGATTTTACCATGCTTTAAAAGGCCATGGCGCAACTGCCAAACTGGTTATGCTTCCCCATGAAAGTCATGGTTACCGTGCTAGGGAATCGGTTATGCATATGCTTTGGGAGACTGCCAACTGGCTTGATACCTATGTAAAAAAAGATGTAAAGGAATAATCTAATGTCTAAAAAAGATATGTCTTTTGACACGAAACTTATCCATGCAGGTGAACCAGACCCTCGAATTGAGGGGGCTGTTAGTGTTCCTATTTTTCAAAGTTCTACTTTTGAATATACCGGACAAACAGACTATGATTCATTGCGCTATATTCGCCTGAACAATACACCCAACCATATTGTCTTGCATAAAAAACTGGCGGCTCTAGAAGGAGCTGAATCAGCTTTGGTAACATCCAGTGGGATGAGCGCCATCACAACAGCACTGCTCACCTATTTAAAATCTGGTGACCATTTATTAGCGCATAGTACACTTTATGGTGGTACTTCGGATTACGTTAAACATGATTTACCGCAATATGGTATTGAAGTTGATTTTTTTGATGCTATGGTCCCGGATGATTGGGAATCTAAAGTAAAGTCCAATACCAAAGTTGTTTATGTGGAAACAATTACTAATCCAATGATAGCTGTCCCAGAATTAGGAGCTATTATTGAGTTGGCGAAGAAGCACGAATTGATCTCTATGATTGATAACACATTTGCTAGCCCAGCATTGTATTGTCCTGTAATGCAGGGATTCGATATCTCACTTCATTCAGCAACAAAATATTTAAACGGTCATACAGATATTGTTGCTGGTGTGGTTATTGGCAGTGAGAATAACATTTCAAAGGTACGATCCAAGTTAAATCATTTAGGTGGGTCTCTAGATCCAAATGCCTGTTTTTTACTTCATAGAGGAATAAAAACTTTATCATTAAGGATGGATCGACAATGTCAAAATGCTATGGCGATCGCACAATTTCTTGAAGGTCATCCAAAAGTGAAACAAGTGAACTATCCAGGACTTGAATCCAATCCCAGCCATAACCGGGCAAAGGAATATCTTTGTGGTTTTGGTGCGATGATAAGTTTTGAATTAGCAGGAGATGTCCATGCGGCGGATGCTTTTATAGGTAAATTGGAATATCCAGTTTGTACAGCTAGCTTGGGCGGAGTAGAATCATTGGTAACACGTCCGGTTCAAACATCCCATTCTCTGTTAAGTGCGGAAGAATTAGCGGAAGCAGGAATATCAGATACACTCATTCGATACTCGGTGGGGATTGAATCAGCTGATGATCTTATTGCAGATCTAAAACAAGCTTTAGATTGATAATCTTTGTCTATGATTAAATTGTTTTGATTATACAGACATGTATTTAAAATAATTATAGTACAGCAGTTGGCTACTTCATCATTTCAAACACAGGATAAACTATGAAAAAACTATTATCAATATTTTTGGCAGTTACATTTTTTGCTGGTTGCACGAAGTATGATACCATTATACGTAATGGAAATATTTATGATGGCACTGGGGGGAAACCTTATCTGGCTGACTTGGCTATACAAGGAGACAAAATTGCGAAAATAGCTCCGAACATACCTGAACGAGGTAAAGAAGAAATTGATGGCAGCAACATGGCTGTTACGCCCGGGTTTATTAACATGCTTAGTTGGGCAACAACCTCATTAATCGCTGATGGTCGTTCTCTCAGCGATATAAAACAAGGTGTTACCTTGGAAGTATTTGGAGAAGGTGGATCCATGGGTCCGTTGAATGCACAGATGAAGGAAGATGAAAAAGCGAGTATGGGTGAATTCAAGTATGATATTGACTGGACCACATTAGGAGAATATTTAGAATCTCTCGAGCGACGTGGTATATCTACAAATGTTGCTTCATTTATTGGTGCCACGACGCTAAGAATTCATGAAATCGGGTATGAAAATCGTCCACCAACAGATCAAGAAATGAAAAATATGCGCAATCTTGTGCGTCAGGCTATGGAGGAAGGTGCACTTGGCATCGGCTCTTCACTCATATATGCTCCTGCCTTTTATTCTTCCACAGAAGAATTAATTGAATTATGTAAAATCGCTTCAGATTATAATGGTATGTATATATCTCATTTGCGTAGTGAGAGCAATCAATTTTTGGAAGCGCTGGAAGAATTAATTACCATTTCGGAAAAGGCTGGGATCCGTGCTGAAGTTTACCATTTGAAAGCCGGTGGAATAAAAAATCATTATAAAATGGATCAGGCAATTGCTAGGATTGATGCTGCCCGCAAGAGAGGATTAGATATCTCTACTGATATGTATACCTACATCGCCGGCGCCACAGGTTTGGATGCACATATGCCTCCCTGGGTTCAAGAAGGAGGTTATAATAAATGGGTGGAACGGTTAAAGGATCCGGATATTCGTGCACAAGTCAAGCAGGAAATGACCACTGACACAGATGAATGGGAAAACCTGGGCTATCTTGCTGGTCCAGATGGTGTGTTGTTTGCTGGGTTCAAAAATCCTGACTTGCGACAATATATTGGTAAAACATTAAAAGAGGTCGCCGATGAACTTGGAAAACATTATGCTGACGTAGCTATGGATTTTGTGATGCGGGATGGTAGTCGTGTGGATGTGGTATATTTTCTCATGTCTGAGGAAAATGTAAAGAAACAGATTCAATTACCTCATATAAGTTTTGGTTCGGATGCAGGGTCATTGGCCCCAGAAGGGGATTTTTTAAAATACAACCCTCATCCTAGGGCTTATGGGAATTTCGCCCGGTTGCTTGGGAAATATGTTCGGGAAGAAAAACTGATTCCATTGGAAGAAGCGGTATATAAATTATCCGGACTTTCTGCAGATAAACTAAAAATCAAGGATCGCGGGTATTTAAAAAAAGGGAACTTTGCTGATGTAGTCATTTTTGATCCTGAAACCATACAGGACCACGCTACCTTTTCCAATCCTCATCAATTAGCAACTGGAGTCCATCATGTTTTTGTAAACGGCACGCAAGTATTGAAAGATGGTGAACATACCGGTAAAACTCCTGGCCGAGTGGTCCGTGGGCCCGGTTATAAAAAATAATACCCGATGAAAATTGTATCTGCAAAGTTCTGGTCAGAAGACCTTGAGCTTACGCGTCCTTACAGCATTGCCTATGAAACAATTGATGCAGTTGAAAATATATTTGTTTATTTAGCTTTAGATAATGGAAAGTGGGGAATTGGTTCCGGGAGTCCAGCAGCATTTATCACTGGAGAAAATATTGCCATGAGTCGCGGAGTTTTGCAAAATAACTTGGAAGCATTAGTAATCAATAAAGATATTGCGTCTTACAAAGATATTTGCAAGTCGATGTCTCGTAAATTGAAAACAACACCTGCAGCCAGAGCCGCAATTGATATTGCACTACACGATGCCTGGTCTAGATTCAATGAAAAACCGCTGGTGGAAATCCTAGGTAGATCACATCAATCTTTTCTTACCTCAATCACAATCGGAATCAAATCGATACAGGAAACGTTGAGTGAAGCGATTGAATATGTAGATAGGGGGTTCCGTATACTGAAAGTAAAAACGGGAGCATCAGTGACAGAAGACATTGAACTGATTCGGAAGCTGCGTGAGGCAGTTGGGAAAAATATTTTAGTCCGTGTTGATGCAAACCAGGGTTATACGTCTGAGAATTTGATACAGTTTGCCAAGGGTACAGCTGCCGAAAATGTTGAATTTATCGAACAGCCTTTACCGAATGATAAAGATAGTGATATGATGCAAGTTTCTGAAGAGATTCGTATTCAATGTGCTGCGGACGAAAGTTTGCACCACCCTGATGATGCAGAAAATCTAGCCGCCGAACCCCATTTATTTGGTATATATAATATTAAACTGATGAAAAGTGGTGGCATATATCCAGCTTTGGAAATTGCCAATACGGCACATCGTTCTGGAATCGATCTTATGTGGGGGTGCATGGATGAGAGTAGGATTAGTATTTCTGCAGCATTACATGCGGCTCTGGCTTGCCCAGCTACAACATATCTTGATTTGGATGGTAGCCTGGATCTTGCAAGGGATTTGGTCACTGGCGGTTTTGTTCTTAAAGATGGGTATTTATCTGTATCCGATGCACATGGGATTGGTGTAAAACTGATTGAAAAAGTGACAGTCTGAAATGGATAAAGCGATTGTATT
>CAYXUK010000002.1:11611-44883 GCA_964468295.1 uncultured bacterium
GGGAATGCCAAAGGTGCAGTGCTAGTACATCCGCCAGGCCGAAAATATTTTGTAGATATGGAAGAATTAGGTTTACAAATCCCTGAAATAGAAGATGAAATAGAATTGATTCAAAAGTATGGGTCAAAAGTAATTGGCGTTGGACTGAATGAGGAAGGTTGCGATATGGGTCAGTTGCGGTCAGTTCAGCGGACCATATCAAAAAAAATGAATATCCCTGTTGTTCTTCCATTGACGGATGGGGTCAATGAAATTGTAGATGGAATTCAAACTTTCATAGATCAATGAATAATCTCTTCTTTCAGAAATATCTATTGCCCGGATTTATTTTCCAATCTCTTATTATTGGTGGCGGATATGGTACGGGTCGGGAGCTCGTGGAATTTTTCTTAACTGCTGGACCTATAGCTGGGTTAGTCAATATGGCCGTGGCCACAATTATCTGGAGCGCCGTTTTAGCAGTTTGTTTTGAGTTTGCACGTATGGGTCGTTGCTATGAATATAGATCTTTTGTGAAAGGGTTACTTGGTAGATGGTGGATCAGCTATGAGGTGCTTTATTTAATCGGATTGGTGCTGGTAGTATCTGTAATGGGTTCTGCTTCTGGAGAGATTTTTTTTGAGATGTTTGAAGCACCAGCTCTTATAGGTATTGTTATGATGATGGGATTGGTTGGATTAATTGTATTTTTTGGAACAAAATTGATTGAGAAGGTTCTTTCATTTTGGTCCTTCCTACTTTACGGTGCATTTCTTGTCATGTTTGTCACAGTATTTACAATGTTTTATGATACCATAGGAAACAGTTTTAAGATGCAACCGGCAGGGTCCAATTGGACCCTAGGTGGTATCAAATATGCAGCCTATAATATAGGTTTGGCACCTGCAATATTGTTTTGTGTCCGTCATATTGAAACCCGTCGTGAAGCATACATTTCTGGACTTGTAGCAGGTGTCATTGCTATGATTCCTGCCCTTTTGATGTTTTTGGCCATGTTAAGTCAATACCCCGATATTATTCCAGCGTCTGTTCCTGTAAATCTTATACTGGACAAAATTGGCTGGAGTAATTTTAAATTCATATTTCAGATCGTTTTATTTGGGACATTTATTGAAACAGGAGTAGGTTTAATCCATGGTTTTAATGAACGTGTTGTTGCCGTTTACCCGAAACTCACAAACCAGTGGCGCTTAACGATTGGGATATTGATTCTGACTATTTCTATATTTGTGGCCAACGCCGTAGGCCTAGTAGGATTGATTGCGCAGGGATACGGGGCGCTGACCTGGGGTTACTGGGTTATATTTGTCATTCCTGTATTAACCTTGGGAGTTAGAGCAATTCTAAAAAATGAATGATTTAATAAACAATTTAAACGATTTTGTTGCTGAAAATTTTCCTGTTGATAAAGTAACCTCTTTTTTGACGGATTACGATTTGAAACCAGAAGTAATTGAAAAGTATTGCTTTTTTAAGGATGACAAATATTCTCGAAATTTGGTATATAAAGATGAAAATTTTGAGTTATTAATCGTTTGCTGGAACTCGGGTCAAAAAGCACCTATTCATGGGCATGAAGGTGAGAAATGCTGGATGAAAGTCGAAAAAGGTTCTCTTCAGATTTGTAACTATCAATTGAAATCAGTGAATCCACTTTCTGTTACTATGACTGATCGTATTGATGGTATGGCAGGGTTTTTGGATGGCCCAGCAGATATTCATTCCGTTGAAAATATACAAGATGAACCTGCAATCAGTCTCCACCTATACACCAAACCTTTTGGAGAATGTGATATTTACTGTATAGATAAAGGTACCATTGAAAGAGTACCCCTGGTATACGATAGTATGTATACGGAGTTATGTTAGATTAGGTATCAGCTTCTTTGATATTTTCGATAAATGAACAATATGATAATTCCAGCCAAATTAGGAAACCATACTTCCGGTCTAGACCACGATATGCCATCGAATGAAAAGTCGCTGAGAGGCCAAACAATTTTGGTAGCGAAAAATTCCTTTGGGTGAAATGGAAAATCCAATAAGATATGGAAAGGCCAACCCAGCATAGCAAAGGCAATATCTTTACGATAGTGATTCACAATTCCTATGCACAGGAAAGCGCTAATGAAACTATGTGAAATATCATAGTTAATAAATAACCACCAGGGAATCGTATCAATTGGTGGTGGTCCACTTCCAAGTTTAAAATCACCCCCTAATATTCGAATCAATATCAGAATTCCAAAAGAAACAAGATCAGGCATGGCACCAAAAAATAGAGCAGTCCATGGCTTACCGCGGTATCCAAATAATCCTCTGCCCCATAGAGAGTGGCTAAAAGTATCCATTAGGTTATATTATATCGAGACGCATTGCAATGTGTCTTTACATTAATTCATTCAAGTTTTGATATAAATCCAAAGATTCTGGGTTTGCTAAGGCATCTTTGTTTGTTACTGTATCTCCGTGTATTATTTTTTTCACAGCAATTTCTACTTTTTTTCCGTTAATTGTATAAGGTATATCCTTTGTTTCCAGTACAATGGCCGGTACATGCCGAGGTGAACAGTTATTTCGAATAGATTGTTTTATTTGCTTAGTTAGATTTTCAGTAAAGCTACATTTTTTATTTAGCTTAACAAATAGTATGACCCTTTCATCGTCTTCCCATTTTTGGCCTACAACCAAGCTGTCTTCCACCTCATCAAATGTATCGACAACACGGTAAATCTCGGCTGTGCCAATGCGTACACCTCCAGGATTTAAAGTGGCATCGCTGCGGCCAAAAATCTGCACACCGCCATGATCATTGATTTCTATATAATCACCATGATACCAGATTCCAGGTAATACATCAAAATAGGCCTCATGATATTTTTCACCATTTGGGTCATTCCAAAAATGAATAGGCATGGATGGAAAGGCTTTTCGGCAAACGAGCTCACCTTTTTCATTTTGGATTGAGTTCCCTTCCGGATTGTAGGCAGCTACGTCCATTCCTAAAGAAATAGATTGAAGTTCGCCGCGATAGACCGGTAAAGTTGGATTTCCTCCAGCAAAACACGAAATGATGTCTGTTCCACCAGAAATAGAAGCTAGCTGCACCTGTTTTTTAATGTGATTATATACATAATCAAAACTTTCCTCAACTAGAGGGGATCCTGTAGAAAAAATAGTTCGCATTGACTCTAAGGAGTGTGTCTTTATGGGACTTAATTCTTTCTGTTTGCAGGCGTCAATGTATTTTGCGCTAGTGCCAAAATGGGTAATTCCCAGTTCATCAACCATATCCCACATGGCATTTGCATTTGGTTCAAAGGGTGATCCATCATAAAGTACTATTGCTGCCCCAATAGCAAGATTACTTACAAGCCAATTCCACATCATCCAACCGCAAGTAGTAAAATAAAAAATGGTATCGTTTTGGTAAATATTGCCGTGGAGACGTAATTCTTTTAAATGTTGGATTAAGGTTCCGCCTGCGCCATGGACGATTGATTTTGGCAATCCTGTTGTTCCACTTGAATACATGATATATAATGGGTGCTGAAAGGGAAGTTGCTCGAATTGCAATGGAGATGGATTGGAATCCACAAAATTATCCCAAAGTATCCCATTCTTCAGTGATGATATATCAGGGTTGCTTTTTGTATAAGGTGTAACTACTACATGATCCACGGAGGGAAGTTGATTAAGAATACTGTTTAGCTTTTCAAGTGAATCAAATTTTTTCCCATTGTAGTAATAACCGTTTGCAGCAAAGAGAACTTTTGGTTCGATCTGGGTAAATCGATCTAAAACGCCTTTTATACCAAAATCAGGTGAAGAAGATGACCAAATTGCACCAATGGAAGCAGCTGCTAGCATAGCGATAATCGTTTCGGGCATGTTTGGCATAAACCCCGCTATACGGTCACCTTGTTGAATACCTATTTTTCTAAGTGCGGAAGCAAGTTTTTCAACTTCATCAAATAATTCGTAATAGGATAGTGTTCGAACCTCTTGACCTTCACCTTTAAAATGGATTGCCGGTTTTTCAGAACGAATTCTGAGGAGATTCTCAGCAAAGTTCATTTTTACACCATTAAACCATTGAGCACCTGGCATTTTTGAATCATCATCTACAACTTGTTTATAATCAGCAGAGAATTCAATGGCCATAAAACCCCATACCGCTTTCCAAAAATCTGAAATATTTGAAATGGACCACTCATAGAGGTCAAAGTAATTTTTTAGATCAATATTAAATCGAGAATTGACCTGATTACGAAAGGCTTCCATTTGGGAAGCATTAACTTGGTCTTGGGTTGGTGTCCAAAGTATAGGATTCATCTTATTGTAAAAATTTGAAGGAGGGATTTTATTCAGATTTAATATTTAAGGGATACATAATAAAAAAGCCCCCGATTCGTATACTACAACGGGGGCTTTTTTATTATTAGAATTGACCTTTATTTTTCTTTACTCATTTCAGATGGTATAATCATTACGGCAGGAACGGCTGCATCACTGACCATATTATTAAATTCAAACAGGTCCTCCGTAAGTACTTTGTCCATTTTTCTATAATTGGTCTGTGCCTGCGATACAAGATCTTCTAATACGCTATACGATTGTGCTGTAGGCCTGGCATCAACGCTGGAAACCACTCGAACCAAAGCCGCAATTTTGTTGTCCAGTTTGATAGGATAGTTTAACGGATCCTGGCCACTTTTTGACTTAACCTGGATTAACTCTTCTTCGATTGCAGAGAGTTTTTTGGTTAGTTCTTTTCCCGTTCTAATAAGCGCAACATTTTTGAACCCTGATTTATCCATTAAGTCGGTCAATGTATTGATTTGCTTTTTAATGCTGCGCATGGTCAAGATTTTTTCATTGATTTCTGTTGTTCGATCACGAATGTCCATCAGCAAATTAAACTGAGCTCGAAAATCTGCTTGAGTGGTGTTTATCCGGGGATCTTTTACAATGGAAAAAGATTCTGTCTTAACATTACCATTTAGAGTCAATCTAACTTTGTATTCACCGGGGACTGCTTTCGGGCCAATATGGGAGCCTCCCCACATCACAGCGTTAGGAACCTTTTTGGCATCCGGATAGCGCATATCCCATACGAAGCGATTCATTCCTTCCTTCGTTTCAGCCATGGGTCCAGGATTCTTTTTATCCTTCTTATTGGTGTAAGTTTTGATAACATCACCATCCGATTCCATGTATTCTAAAGTGAATTCATCCTCCTCGTTTAGTTCTTCATCCAAATAATAGAATGTCATTACTCCATTCGGAGGATTTTTCCCTGACGTTGGACTTGGGCCACCCCAGCCGCCGCCGCCTGGTAGACGATAAGTATTGCGGGGTTTATACAAATGTGTTTTGGATTTTGCGATTCGGTCTGATAATTGATGTAGGGGTGTCAAGTCGTCCAAAATCCAAAATGAACGTCCTTGTGTAGCTACAACCAGATCATTTTCTTTTACCACCAAGTCAGTAACAGGAACAATAGGTAAATTCAACTGAAATGACTGCCAGTTCTTCCCATCATCAAATGATATATATATTCCTGTTTCTGTACCAGCATAGAGATACCCTTTTTTCTCAGGATCCTCACGAACAACTCTTGTAAAGGCACCATCTGGTATCCCTTTTGAAATAAGTTTCCATGTTTTTCCATAGTTGTTAGTTTTGTAGAGATAGGGTTTAAAATCATCCAACTTATAGCGGGTTACTGCCATATATGCAGTTGCTGGATCATGAGGTGATTGATCAATACTATTGACCATTCCAAATTCTGGCAACATGCTCGGCGTAATATCATCCCAGGTTTTTCCACCATCTTTAGTTAAGTGAACACGGCCATCATCTGAACCTATCCAGATTACACCTTTTTCATGCTGAGAAGGAGTAATCACAAAAATAGTACAATAATATTCTACTCCGGTGTCATCTTTTGTAATTGGGCCTCCAGACTCATCCTGCATTGATAGTGTATTAGTACTCAAATCAGGACTAATTACTTCCCAGGATTGCCCTTCGTTAGTGGATTTATGGAGGTGTTGTGATCCTACATATAATGTATTTGGATCATGGGGATCAAATTCGATGGGAAAATTCCATTGGAAGCGGTACTTCATATCCTTTACGCCGTGTCCCATAGGATTATCAGGATAAACCGTGATGTTTCGTCGCTCTCCCGTTAGATGATTATAACGAGTTAAAAATCCACTGTAAGAACCAGCATAAACGATATTAGGATTCTCAGGATGGGGAGCTACGTGCGCACTTTCACCACCACCTACAGGATAGTAATCCCGTTCTGAGATTCCGCCAGAAGTGGTTCGTGATGCAATTGAAACTGTACTGTTATCCTGTTGACCAGCGTAAACGCGATAAAGAAATTGATTATCAACATCTACACGATAAAACTGGGCAGTTGGTTGATTATGATAAGTGCTCCAGGTCGCGCCTGCATCAAAAGAAACCTGCCCGCCACCATCATCCGCAATAATCAGATGTTGTGAATCTTGAGGATCAATCCAAAGATCATGATGATCTCCATGTGGTGTACGTATTGAATTGAAAGTTTTCCCACCATCCTTGGAACGCCAAAATCTGACATTTAAAACATACACCAAATCTTCGTTTTCTGTATCAGCATAAACGCGAGAATAATACCATGCCCTTTGGCGCAAGTTATTATCAGAACTAGTTTTTATCCATGTTTCTCCAGCGTCATCTGATCGGAATAATCCACCTTCCCGATTTTCAATAATGGCCCAAACACGGTCAGAATTCAATGGAGAGACAGTGACACCAATGATACCCACCATGCCCTCAGGCAAGCCTTTATTTTTTGTAATCTCTTTCCATGTATCACCTCCATCTGTAGATTTCCAAAGACCTGATCCTTCACCACCGCTCTCAAGACTATATGGCGTACGTTTGATGCGCCAGGTAGATGCATAAATAATACGTGGATTATTTGGATCAAGGATAAGGTCACAGGCACCCACTTCATCATTGATGTACAGAATTTTCTCCCAGTTTTCACCACCGTCTGAGCTGCGAAATACACCCCGTTCATCATTAGGACCAAATAAATGTCCCAGTACAGCTGCATAAACCAAGTCCGGATTTCTAGGATGAATACGAATTCTAGGAATGCGACGGGAATCTTTCAGTCCCATATGTTTCCAGGTTTTTCCCGCATCAGTGGATTTCCAAACACCGTTCCCATGAGATACATTTCCACGAACAGTAACCTCACCACCGCCAACATAAATCACATTTGGATCCCATTCACTAACAGTAACAGCACCAATTGATCCACCGTAAAATCCATCCGAAAGGTTATTCCAAGTTTGACCACCATTTTTGGTTCGCCATACTCCCCCGCCAGTACCACCAAAGTAGGCTACAAATTTATTGCCAGGAATACCCCCTACTGCCGCAGATCTTCCACCGCGGAAAGGTCCAATATTCCTATATTTTAAAGCTTTAAACAGGGATTCACTGTAGACCTCTTTTGCAATCGTGAATGACAACCCTGTAAATAAAACAAGCATAATCCGTAGATAATTATTCTTGAAGTGCATAAAAAACCTCCTTGTTATAACTCATGACACTTGAAACTTGCTAGTAATTATAGGACTATAATTACTTTTTGTGCAAGAGAACAAAAAATCCACGTTAAATTTCCCGGTTATAAAATAAAGTCATAAATGAAAATTGCATTCT
Source organism: uncultured bacterium (assembly GCA_964468295.1). GTDB lineage: Bacteria > Fidelibacterota > Marinisomatia > Marinisomatales > TCS55 > TCS55. The sequence continues at coordinate 19,349 of CAYXUK010000002.1, forward strand.
TAACAGCAGGTGGTCTGGCTCCATGTCTATCAGCATCTATTGGGTCTTTGATTAATCATTATAATCAATTGGTACCAGATGCGGAACTTTTGGGATATCTCAATGGGTATAAGGGATTATTACTGGGGCGATCTGTCAATATTCCAAATTCGGTCAAAGAAAAAGCAGAAATCCTGTATTCTTTTGGAGGAAGCCCCATTGGTAATAGCCGGGTCAAATTAACTAATGCTGAGGACTGCGTAAAAAAAGGTTACATTAATTCTGGCGAAGATCCTTTAGAAGTGGCAGCTAATCAACTGTTAAAAGATGGCGTTAATATTTTTCATACCATTGGTGGGGATGACACGAATACCATGGCAGCCCAATTATCAGTTTATTTAAAAAAGAATGGTCATGACCTTACTGTGGTAGGGTTGCCGAAAACCGTAGATAATGATATTTTTCCTGTTACCCAATCGCTGGGGGCCTGGACAGCTGCTGAGCAGGGTGCTGTATTTTTTGAGAATATCGCTAATGAAAACACGACCAGTTCACGGCAACTCATTATCCATGAAGTGATGGGACGAAATTGTGGCTGGCTGACAGCTTATACGGCGAAAATATATCATGAACGTTTAAAACAGCGGACTTTTTTACCAGAAATTTTGATTGATCAACATCGCTGGGATGTGGATGCAATTTATGTCCCGGAATTGGAAATAAATTTCAATGATGAGTGTGAACGATTAATGAAGCTAATGGACAAAAAAGACTCCGTCAATATTTTTTTAAGTGAAGGGGCCGGTACGACAACCATTTTGAAAGAAAAAGAATCCTCAGGTGAAGAGGTAATTCGTGATGCATTTGGACATGTTGCACTGGACACTCTCAATCCAGGTCAGTGGTTTGCTAAACAGTTTGCTAAGCGATTGGAAGCAGATAAGACTCTTGTTCAGAAAAGTGGTTATTTCGCCCGCAGTGCTGCGCCCAATGCCCAAGATTTAGAATTAATCATGAAATCTGGAGCGCTTGCAACTCAAATGGCTGTAGCGGGTAAGTCTGGCGTGGTAGGATTGGATGAAGAGAACAAGGATGAGTTGGGTTTGATTGATTTTGATCGCATCAAAGGTGGGAAACCGCTCAACGCAGATGAGGATTGGTTTCACCAACTTTTAGATGAAATTGGTCAGCCAAAGTGATTGAAAAAATATTAAACAATAATACTGAATAAGGCTGGAGAAACAATTATGGGATTAGATTTAAAAAGTTTAGAAGCTGTGGCTGAAGCAATGGTTGCTTCAGGGAAAGGTATTCTGGCTGCAGATGAAAGTACAGGAACTATTGGCAATCGTTTGGCACAAATTAATACGGAGAGTACAGTAGAAAACCGTAATGGCTACCGCGATTTATTATTCAGCGCAGAAGGTATAGAAAATTATATCAGTGGTGTTATTATGTACGATGAAACCCTGCGCCAATCATCATTGGCTGATGATATAGCTTACCCTGAATATTTAGCATCGAAAGGTATGATCCCGGGGATTAAAGTTGATACTGGAGCTCATGACCTTGCTGGAAGCGAGGGTGAAAAAGTGACAAGTGGGTTAGATGGCCTTGATGAACGCTTAAAAGAATACCGCCAAATAGGAGCTCGTTTTTCCAAATGGCGAGCGGTTATCAATATTACAGAGGAAAACCCTAGCGGATATTGCATTAGCACCAATGCTCACGCTTTAGCTCGCTATGCAGCTCTATGCCAGAAAAATGATTTGGTTCCGATTGTTGAACCGGAAATTCTGATGGACGGTGATCATGATATTGACGACAGTTTTGTGGTAACGGAGGAAGTACTGCATACCGTCTTTTTTGAACTCTATTCTCAGGGTGTGAATTATGAACAAATGGTTTTAAAACCTAATATGGTACTCTCTGGCTATGATGGGTCCGACCGTGCAGGTGTTGATGAAGTGGCCGATGCAACATTTCAATGTTTAACTAGAACGGTTCCTGCTGCTGTACCCGGAATTGCCTTTTTATCTGGTGGACAGAGCGATGAAGATGCCACCGCTCATTTAAATCGAATGAATCAAATTTTTGATGGTAATAAACCATGGAATTTATCCTTTTCCTATGGTCGCGCTTTACAGCAACCGGCTTTGAAAGCCTGGATGGGAAAGACAGAAAATGTCGGTGCTGCTCAGGAAGCATTACTTAAACGGGCAAAATTAAATGGTTTGGCAACGATGGGGGAATATTCAGCGGATATGGAATAAAAAAAGTTAAAAACGCTCCATATTGCATCTTTAAATATTAATTTATATTTAGTTTATATAGTTACTTTAAACACCATCATATAGGTAGAAACCCATTTACCATCAACAAGATCAGTAACATATTTATAGTAAATACTTGGTAAACCAATTTTTGATTTGGTTAAGTCAAATCCAACCATCACCCAGTTTTTATTGTATTTTTTTTTATCCATATCGTAGAAAAATTCATTGGCAATATATGGTTTTAAATTTTTCCAAGCGCGATTGGATTTACCCATAATCCTGAATCGGTTTCGCATTGCATTACTTTGCCCGACTCGAATACGATATTCTTGTCTTGATTTAATTGTCCATTTCACAGCATCCGTATTTAGGGTTTTTTGAATCTGTCCGTGAGGTCTTTTCTCTAATTTCCATTGGCCATCCTTCATTCTGTACACGGAACGAAATTGTATATTAGCTGTCCATGTCTCGCCCAGTGAAAATGCAGTGCCAAGATCATAATGACGATGATACAACCCCGTTTCATTGGTGCGGTAGTCTATTTCTCCTGAGAGTTTTAATCCCAGTGCGTTTCGCTTTATTACAATTTTTTCAGAATGGTTTAATCCTTGGCTAAATAAGGGTAGAACAAAGAATCCCGCAAAAAAGATCTTTTTAATCATTAATCTCCCGTTCAATTGATAAAAATGTAGCCCCAGAATTTTCATTATCCGTCATTAAAACTAATTTGTTTTTTTGAAATAACATGGCTTCGACCTTTTGTCCATCAAAGGCCATTATTGCTTTCAATAAATCAGGGTGGGTTGGTGTAAAGGCTCCTGCGTGGCTGAATTGACCCAATTCATAAATGAAAGTTGAAAATGGTCCATTATCGCCAGGATCAGAAGTAGCAGAACACCAGAGGCTGCCATCGGTTTTTAAGGCTAAGTCGGCAATATTTCTTTTATTCATTTTTGGTTGAGGCAAATCAAATGTTAAAGTTTTCACTTCTTTAAATGATTTAGACTTTGGGTTAAACAAGGCGGTAAATAAAGTAGATTTTCGGGTATCGGAACCTCGATCACCATAAATCATAATGAGCCCTTGACCGGATGGAAAGATAGCAATTCCTTCCAGATTCATTCTTGGTTTTAACTTGGGTAAAGTATAGGTATGAAGAATATCAATGCGATAATCTTTTGGATCAACTGAAGCCTCATAGCACTTACCAGTACTTTCCATAAAAATGTACCGGTTTTCAATATTGGGAAATTGGTAAGCACTTTCTAGATCATATGGCAGTTCGGGATCTGGCCATACGAGAGGTGTAATCTGGTATTTTTTATCAATGAAACTGACGCGAGGCTGATTTTTTTTTTTGTTATCATGGACCACAAGAAATCCGTCTTTAAAAGCGGCCACACCGCTGACTGAATATATCCGTTGCCAATGAATTGATTTCCAAGGCGATAACGATAAAAAAAATACAGATACTATTAGGGAAATAATTTGAATCATTTTTTCCAGGTATTGTAGGGATGTTTTGAAATAAAGGCATTATAGTAATGTTCATCTCCAGTAACCTCATTGGTTACCCATTTGGGAAGCGTAACCTGCTCATCCTCTGATATTAGTTCAACTTCAGCTACCCAGAGCCCAGCGTTATTTCCATGGAATTGATCCACGTCCCATTGTTTTTCCTCAACTATTATATGGTAACGCGTTTTTTCAATAATATCATTTTGACAGAGTTTCAAAAGCGCTTTTGCTTCGTCCATGGGAATTTCATATTGAAATTCATCCCGTGACAAGCCGGTTCCGCTTGATTTCACGGTTAAAGTTGATACTTCATCCCTGATGATGCGAACGCGCACGATACCAGAATCAGTGATTGCAATATATCCCTGCTCAAAATGTAAGCCTTTAGCCTCGTTTGGCCAATGCGCTAGATCCACCAGGAATTTTCGTTCAATTTCTTTTGCCACGGGTCACTTTTAATCCATAAATAAGCCCGGATGTTAGTATTCCAGGATAGAATGGTTCAAGATTTAAGGGATAGCTATCCAAAATATTTCCTGAAATGGTCCAGATAACGCTAACCAATACTGGTAAAACCATCATCATTACGATATTTGATCCTGATAATTTTTTTGCACTGAAAGAAAGAAAAAATGGCAATACAAGTCCAGGGACTATGATTGACCCCAGAACATACCAAAGTTTCACAACTGACGGGATACTAAAAGCTAGGCCCAAGGCAATCAGAGCCGTTACAACAAGTCCTTTTCGGACAAGTCCGTTGGAAGCGTTTGTCCATGGTTTTTGATCGCTGTTGGCAGGTGTTTGAATCCGCCATATAATATCCCGGCCAAATGTAATGGCGCTGATCAAACCAAGAGAATCAATAGTAGACATAATAGTGGATAATAATCCGGTGATAAAAATACCATATGCCAGTGGAGGAAGGACCATGGCGCCCAAGCGGGGATAGGCAAACAATGGATCTCCAGGGCTCAATAATGCCTTGGCGTAAAGACCAGTAGATATTGTCAATATATCAAAAATGAACCAAAATCCGACAGAAATCAAAATACCAGTTTGGGCCGTTTTGGGCGATTTAGCTGCAGCGCAGCGCTGGTAAAATCCAGGATCCACAAAAGTCCACAAAGCAATAAAAAACCAGACTAGGATATATTGGAAGGATGCCCCTCCGGTGAGAGTCAAATGGGTTTCAGGTAAATGGTTTGCGGCCTCTGAAAATGTACCAGCAGACTTCATGGAAAAAATAAGCAGAAGTATAAACCCCACGAACATGAATCCAAATTGTAATAGATCTGTGCGAACCACGGCTTTGAAACCGCCCAACCATATATAGCTCAGGCTTAGACCCACGGCGATTATCAAAGAAAAGGCCAATGATAAACCAGTGGTGAATTGGAGTAATATGCCGATACTCAGGATATAGGGCGCTGGACTGGCTAAAACGAGAATATAAATAGCACTTATTATTCCTGCAGTTTTACCGAAGCGTTTATGGAATTGATCAGGTAAGGAAATACACCTGATTTTGTTAATACGTCCGGCAATAAAAAAAGCATACAATACTGCGAATACATAATAAGGGAATCCAAGGATAAACCAGGTCTGCAATCCATAAGCATAGGTGTTTTCACCGATTCCCAGTATACCACCGTACCAGGTAGCTACTAGAGTAGCAACAAATCCTGGTAAACTGAGTTTTCTACCAGCTAATAGATATTCTTCTGGGTCTTTACCTGATTCTTTTGAGCGGTAGAACCCAAATGCGATGAGCAATCCCGCATATAGGATTAGGACAGTAAGATCTAGCCAATGCAAGAATTAATTTTCCGGGTGTCCGCGAAATATTAAGACGGGTTTAGACGCATCCACCGAAAAAGAAGCACCCATTGCCTGATTCGATACGGCCTTGGCAGAAGGATTAAGACTCATATTATTTAATGGGTATCGGAGTGCGGTCGTGGAAACCTCAGTATTAAAACGTTGAGGAAGGATAGATATAATTTGGCCGGGAAAAGTATCATATGATTTCTGTCCATTGTGGCATGTAATGCTAAAGTGATCGGTCACCATTTCAAGTTCGATTTGATCATAATAATCTAATAGAATATAATGGTTTGCCAGCGTCAAATCTTCCCGCAGGCCAGTAGCACCCAGTATTGTGATTTTTTCAATGCCATTTTCCAGGGACCAGTTAAGGGCCTTTTCTAAATCAGTATTGTCCTGGTCCGATTCAAGAATTTTCTTTCCTGAAAAGGGAAGTTTTGGTTCTTTATAAGAATCGAAATCACCGATAACGGAAAATGGCGTCATTCCATAAGCATTAAGGGAATTAGCACTGCCATCGGTACAAATAACTGAACCAGCTTTTTTTAATATATCTAATGGGATGTGGTGTGTTGGGAAAGCACCATTCGCGAGAATGATAATTGGCTGCTTCAGAGAATTTTCCATTGGTTTATCAGGGTAGTGAAGTTATGAGAATTATGACCCAGAAATCATTAAAAAGGAATTGTTGTCAAGCATGATTAAATTATAATTTTGGAAACGGTAAATACTGTTATCGTTTCCACATATTATGACTAAAATCAAATCTAAATTTTCCCAAAACCCTATCCGTAGCTGGTGTATTCACCAAAGCCTTGATTATCCATGGCGAACTATCATTATTTCTCTTTTAGTAACGTTACTTGTTGGTTCGGGCGTCAAGTTTTTTCTTATTGATGATGATATGATGAAGATATTGCCTAAAAACCTTGAATCGAGAATTTCGTGGGAAGCAATTCAGGATGAATTCGGCAGTACAGAAGTAATCTTTATCGCATTTGGCAACGAAGGGGAATCCATTTTTAATCCAGAAGCTATGGCTACGTTATGGGATTTAACAGAGGCTTTGGAAACAGGAAAGCAAATTGAAGAGTTAAATTCAATTGCAACTGCTACACGTATGGATAACTTGGATGGTTTTATGGAAGTAGATGACCTGCAACCTGAACGAAACCTCAGTCAGGAGGAAATCAATGATTTAAAGGAGTACCTTGATAAGAATACAGTTGTTAAAAAAAGATTTGTCAGCGAAGATGATCAATATTTTTTGATCACAGTGCAACCTTACAGCAGTGAAGGACTGAATTTATTCAGAGACGAGTTAGTTACTATTGCGGATCCAATATTGGCTGGTTATGAGGTACACTATGGTGGTCAGGCCTATGTAACTGGAACTATGCCGGCGATGATTCGGGATGATGTTCAGGATTTGATGAAAGTAGGTATTTTAATCATGGTTATGGTTTTGCTGTTAAACCTACGAAGTGTCCCTGGAGTCGCCATGGTACTTATGGTGATTGGATTATCATTATTTGCTATGATTGGTGCCATGGGATGGATTTATCAATTAACCGGTTCTGATCGGTTTCTATTTACTCTTGCCAATACTTCTATGCCCATCATTCTTTTGACTATTGCAAATTCAGATGGCGTACATGTTGTTTCAAAATTTTTCAGAGAATTGAGAGCCAAACATGAAGTTCGTTTGGCACTGAGTTCCACAATGGATTCACTCCTTGTTCCAATATTTCTTACAACTGTAACAACTATTGCTGCCTTTGCAACTATGACATTATCGCCGCTAGAACCTCTTTTTGGATACGGTATAACGATTGGCATCGGGATTGCCTGGGCTTGGTTTTTAAGTTCGTTTATGCTTCCGGCTGTTATCAGTCTGAAAAAATGGAATTTGAAATCTAAAGCGATTACGGAGCTCAGTATATTTGAAAAGGTTATCAATAAATTGGGAAAGATTGTACTAACGCATCCAAAATATGTTTTTTCGGCTGGGGCCATTATTGTTCTGATTGGATTATTTGGGATTTCCAAAGTGGTTGTGGATGTTAATATGAGCAAATTTTTCAAACCGGGAACAGAGATTCGTGATACCATGGATTTTATGGATGAGAAAATGGCTGGTACCGTGGACATCAGGGTTCGGGTCATGGGAGATATGAAGAATCCGCAAACACTATCCAGTATGCGCACCCTCCAAAAAAAGATGGAAGAGAATGAAAAAGTAACAACCAGCTTTTCCATTGCCAATGTTGTGGAACAAATGCATCGAACCGTAATGGATGATAATCCTAAGTATGAGACTATCCCAGATAACCGGGAAAAGGTAAATAACCTTTTCACTGTTTATTCTATGTCGGGTGACCTTGACGATTTTTCTTCCATCGTGGATTATGATTATAAAACTGGTTTAATTACTGCCTTTTCCAAAGTTATGTCTACCGATGAAATTTTTGCCTTTGTAGAAAAAATGAATGGCCATGTGAAAGCCACGATGGATAGAAATTTAATTGTAGATTTTACAGGCATGATTGTGATTTTACGGGATTTGGTAATTATGATAGTGCGGTCATCAGCTATAAGTATCATTTTTTCATTGATTGTAATTGGCATTATAGCATCTATTTTTTTTAAACGTATTTTATGGGGCATGCTAGCCGTAATTCCCCTTACTTCAGCTGTAATAATTAATTTTGGGTTCATGGGATACTTTGGGATTGAGCTCAGTCATATTACAGCAATTCTATCATCAATAATCATTGGAGTTGGTGTTGACTTTGCCGTTCATTACATTGCCCAGTTTCGTCGTCTTTCCCGAACCATTGATGCAAATAAACTAAGCCGGGAAGTGGTAGATGATGTAGGTTATCCCATTATTTTGGATGCAGCATCCAATATGGGTTTCGGAGCGTTATTGTTTTCCGCATTTGTCCCAATTCAATATATTGGCGGGCTGACGGTTTTTGCCATGGTATCCACATCCATCGGCACATTGACGGTTCTATCTGCTTTGGCAGAATTGCTGAAACAGCGATTAATTGAAAGGAATGTATAAATTGAAAAAGTTTATCTTTTTTTCAATTTTTGGATCAATGGTTTTTGCGCAGACCGGATTGGAAATTGCTAAAATGGTTGATGAAAGGCCTACGCCAAAGGACATGTTTAGTAAAACCAAAATGATTTTAACCAATTCTAAGGGCCAGTCCCGAACAAATGTAATGGTTTCCAAATCGATGGATGGGAATAAAAAGCAGATCATATGGTTTTTGGAGCCAAAAGATGATAAAGGTGTGTCTTTTTTGAAAATTGAGCATAGTGATCAAGATGATGAAATGCGCATGTGGCTTCCGGCATTTAAAAAGATTCGCCGGATCTCATCGAAACGAAGAGGGGACTCTTTCATGAGTTCAGATTTGAGTTATGAAGATCTCTCCAGTCGCGATCTCACAAAAAATGAATACTCCCGAATTGATGACGAGATGATTGATGGCAAGGATTGTTATGTATTAAAAGTGATACCAAAAAAAGAAGCTAAATCATCTTATTCAAAGCATCTATCGTGGATAGAAAAATCTTCTCTAATGGCGGTGAAAGAAGAATCATATGATAAACGGGGTGAATTAAAGAAAAATAAGGCATATACATATAAAAAATTAAAAGAGTATTTTGTAATGGAACGTATCTTTGTGGAAGATATTCAGAAAAATCATACCACAGAAGTAACCTTTTTAGATCTACAGGTAGATACCGGTATTGATTATAATTTGTTTCATGAAAAAAATCTAAAACGCATTCCAAAAATGTAATGGTATATAGACGGGATTTTTCTCCATTATTAAGGATAAAATGAAAAAATTATTATTATTGCTATCATTTGCAAGTGCTCAAATAAACTACTCTGGCGAAATCAATCCTTCAATGATGACCCGCAAATCGGATCAATCTCAGATCAATCTTCCATTTCGTATTGCTACGCTAGAGGGTGGTTATACTTTTAGGAGTGTAGACTTAAAAACCAGTATAGCAATTGAACATCGCTGGAATACGGGTGAATCAGTTTTTAATCTACGGGAAGTTTATCTAGCCTATTACCCTGATTGGGGTGAGGTTAAATTTGGGAAACAGATTCACGCTTGGGGTGCGGTAGATGGGAATAACCCAAGCGATAATCTAAATCCCTATGATTATTATTACATGTTTTCTCCCGGCACAAAGAGAAAACTGGGCACGCTATCGTTTTCAAGTAAAATATATATTGGGCGTTTTCAACTAGAAGGTATCATTATTCCGAAACATGAAATTAACCGAATGCCTTATGGTGAAAAGGATTTTCCGCTCAGTATCCCTGTAAAGCCATTTGTCGAATACGAAGTGGATAGGGAGATGGAGATTGGATTTCGAGTTCAGAATTCTTCTTCACTAGGAGATGTTGGATTTTCTATTTTTAATGGGAATGATCGAGCGCCTAGCCTGTTGACAGCTAATGTGACTTTTCAGGAAGGTGTGCCGCCAGTAGTTGATCAGATAAATTTGGGATATCGGACCACAACAACTTGGGGATTTGATTTTGTCACATTCATCGGTGATTTTACGCTCCGTGGAGAATCATCTATTTTTAAAACAAAGGCTCCCTTATTAAGCATCAACCTTTTTAAGATTCCACTGGATCTATATGAATTGCACCAGGAGGTAACCTATGCTCAATCTGTCTTTCAGATTGAATATACTACTGCTTCTGATATAACTATTTCGGGTCAGTACATTACTAGTAATGTAAGCACTGAGAAATATGACTGGTTTCATACCTTATCCGTTGAACTGGTCCAGTTACCCAATCCAACTTTCAGGCCAGGGATGGGAACACCCTTTGCTATATTTACAGATAAAGCAATCATGCTGTCTTCAAGTGGCGTAATGATGGATGATCGTATGGAATTAAAGGGTTCCACAATTGTGAATATGGATGAAAGTGGTTATATGTTTACTGCTTCTATTGGATATTCGCCTTGGATCAACTGGAAAATTGAAACAGCTATTGTACAGTTTAAAGGTGAAAAGGGCGAACCAGAAAACGCATTTACTAAGATGGAAGACTTTTCGCATTTAAGGCTCGGGCTTTACTACAATTTTTAATCCATTAGTTTCTAATATGACCAGATTAATAATATTTATCCACCTGTTTGGTGCTTTTCTTACTGCACAACCAACTGGGCGGGCAATCATGGAAAAATTAGATCAGATTAAAAAGCCCATTGATATACAAACGCGCATTAAAATGACCTCAATATCTAAGAAGGGGAAAAAAGAAAGTAGCCGTTCAAGAGTGTTAATCAGTTTGGAAAAAAGATATGAAGACGGGCAATATAATATGAAATCTTTGCTGAGGTTTTTGGAACCTAAAGAAGTTAAGGGGACTGGTTTTCTAACTTGGGATAAAATCGGTTTTGATTTTGATGATCAATGGTTATACATACCAGCACTGAAAAAAGTAAAACGGATCCGGGCGTCAGATAAAAGCCGCAGTTTTATGGGTACAGATTTTAGTTATGAAGATTTGTCTGGCCGAGACCTTGATGCGGATGAATATGAATTAGTTGGAGAAGGAATCATTCACGGAACTGAATGTTACCAGATAAAAGCTAAGCCTAGGGAAAAGGGGACTCAGTATAGCGCTAGGATTGTTTGGGTAGATAAAGAATATTATTTGATGAAGCGGGTGGAGTTTTTTAATAAAAAAGAAAACCGTTTTAAAATATTAGATATTCCCACACACGTTAAAAATGGTGATTATTGGACTGCTACCAAAATGGTAATGGAAAATTTAAAAAAGGCCCATCTTACAGAGTTAGAAATTCTAAAGGTTGACTATGATCAGGGCCTAAAGGATAATGTTTTTACAGAGAGTTATTTAAAACGATAGTATTTCAATTTTATTTGTAGGGACGTTTTATTGTTTTATAGCACATCCTTTGGTTTCAAATACTCTACGAGCAGCTTTTTTCTCACCTCGCACATTATTTAATTCTGATGCTACGATTCCATCACCCATACCAATACCTTCAGTCCAAAATTCTTGATCATCGCTTTCTTTAATTCTTTTCTGTTGGGCAATTACCAATTCTTTCTCACGATTTTCTAAAAATTTTATTTCATCATTTAGTTTTTGACAGTCATATTGTTCATAATGCAATCCAGAAATATGTGCGCCTTCAATTTCTGAAGGTGGGGTTGGTGCATTGTAACAACCAAAAATAAAGACCAAAATAAAGACTGCTTGATACTTTGCTGATTTTTTCATTTTATACTATCTTTATTATAACCAATTTTAATATTACTTAGCCCAAGAGGCCTTCAATAAAGCCACGGATGGATCTTCCGTATTTGATACGAGTACATAACCTTTTAAGTAGGCTAGTCCTTCAGGCTCACCTTTACTTTCACCATCAGTTTGAGTAGTATAATCATTCATTTCAGTAATTGCACCGGAGTCAAATTTAGGATTAGCAGGATCTGTAATATCATACACTACAACCCCGCCTGCATCTTGCAATGTAGATAGCACAAATACTTTTCCTCCAGTTTCAGCAATTACTACTTCTTCAGGTTCAATACCTTTTCGTTTGTCATCCCAATCCCAATTACTTGGTAAGTCCTCGGCCATCTTAATAAATTTTTGGGTGGCGGGTTTCCCTGCTGCATCAAGAGTATGAACACCAATAGTCCCATCATACTCACCGGCCGTACATATTAGCGTTCCATCGCTATTTACCCATATACCATCTGGTTCATGCTCAGGATTAGTAAACGCCATCCGATTTTGTAATACTTCTGGCGGATTTGCTATAGAAAACCAACCAACTTCATTTGATTCCTGCAATGTCATATAAACTGTAGTTCCATTTGGTGCTATTTTTACACCTTCTGGCTCAGCCAGGTTGCCATTTGATCCAGTATGACTAATTTTCATATCCTTCACTAATACACCTTTATCGAGACCGGATCCAATATTGTAGATCGAGACTCCCGGAAAACCAAGATCATCACATCCACCATCTACACCATCTTCATAATCAAATTCATTAACCACAACTACAAACTCATTATCAACTGCAATATCTACCGCGTCAGGGTTATAACCTAATTCGTAAGGACCATATTTTTGAAGAGATGAAGTATTAATAAGATATAATTCCCCTCTTTTGCAAGCTCCTCGTGAGACGACTACAGCTAAAATAGATTGGTCGACACTTACATCTATAGATGAACATTCGGCATCTGCTTCATTAGTAATTTGTACACTTTGACCACTCATGGAAATGCCTGAAGGAGTGATGTTAATAAAATCCACAGTATTTTGCTTTGAGTTTACAATCACACCCTTTTCGCTATTGATAAACCGTACTAATTCTGGCTGAGATTGTGAGCCATCACCAGTAGTAATTTTGTCTACTAAAGTTATACTAAAACTTTCAACAACTAGCTTCTCCTCCGCTTCTTTATCTTCACAACTTAAAATTATTAACGACGATAATCCCAAGAGATACAAAGTTTTAGAAATTTTTTTCATTTCTTAGTCCTTTTAATTAAGCTTTAAAAATTTAATTCAAACTGGATTAATAATTGATTATCCTTAACATTTGGCTGATAATCTCGCCTTTCAGTTTTAGCGTCTTCATCACGATCGCCAGTTACTTCATCTAATAAATAATATTCAACTTTTAATTTTGCGTAGCTTGTAATATCATATACAGATGCTAGCGTTAACAATTTTCGATCCCAAGTTTGAGGATCCTTTAACTGTGGGAAAAAGTCATTACCTCCTGGATCAATCCTGAGCTCACCATACCGCAAAAGAATTAAAAGGTTATTCCGCAGATTTGAACTCACTTCACCATAGTATCCCTGTCTTTTGAGATAACCGTCAATTGACCCAATGAACTCTCCACGAAGTAAGGTATTAAAGATATCTAGTTCACCTCTAGCGCCATACCAAGAATGATCTATATTTGCATCCTTTGATAGAACATTGTCAGGCTCTAAATTTGCATAATAGTCAAAATCGTAGTGTAACCTTTTCTTCCAATCTTCATCATCGATCAACTTCCCTGTATAGAACCAACTTTGTAATCTAAGTGTGCGGAATTTTAATCCTCCCCTCAATCCAATTTCATAAGTTTGACCATCAACTTTTTCAGTATCACCATATACAAGCATTCTAAATGATTTATCTTCTACAGCATCATCATAAGACAATGGCCTTTTAAGTGCAAAGGATGCTCCATACTCAAAGATTGAGTAATTGTTGCTAATATCAATATGGTATTGTCGACCTTTCCAATATGCTGTACCTATTAGAGGGTAACCTTCTATTTTTCTTTTGAGCGCAATTGCTGGTCTATTTTTTCCAAGCTCTACCCTTAAATCTTCTTTTTTAAATAATAAATAATGTTTGTCAGCATATGCACCATTATCATCAAACCTGAGGCTAAATCTATATGAAATTGATGGAGAATAAATTACTTTTAGATCTAAGACTGCTTTATCAATTCTTGTATGTGGACTACGAGTTTCAATTTTCTTTAGAAAAGTCTCTCTATTGCCAGCACCACCTTTTCCTTCAACGTCAATAAATTCCACTTCAACTTCTCCAGACAATTCGATTTGAACGCCAGAGGGTATTGTAATTGTCACATCATTATTTTGTGCAAAAACGAAGTTTATACAACAAAAAAAGAACGTAATAAAGCATATTCGTTTTTTATGCGCTTTCATTAGGTGAGAATTAAACTTATTAAGATTAATTATAGATTATTGATATGTAAATAAATTGTAAATAAACTGATTTATCTATTTAAATATTATTTACAAGTCATCAATAACATGTAATTATTTGCAAATAGAATCCAATTTCTCAAATCCTATGAAAAAGACATTAATAGATAAGATAGTAATCTGTAGTTTAAATTTTGCCAAGGAATTCTGATTGAATATTCAAATGAAAAATAAACTGGTACTTGTTGTTGATGATGAAAAAGATATCCGGGAAATTATCAGTTATAATCTTGAGCAGGAAAATATCCGAACGATTCAAGCGGAAGATGGCGATACGGCTTTAATGAAGCTCGCTGAAAACCCGGACCTGATTGTTTTGGATATAATGATGCCAGGTCGTGATGGTTATGAAGTTTGCCGTACCATTCGTGAAATGGGAAATACTGTGCCAATCGTTTTTCTGACTGCTATGGATCGAGAATTCGATGAAATTAAGGGATTAGAATGCGGTGGGGATGATTATATCAAAAAACCATTCAATGCTAAATTATTAATTGCCAGAATTAAAGCAATATTGCGCCGAGTCGGACAATTTAGTCAAAAAGGAAAAGTGATTAAGTATGAAGGACTTGAAATCAATACTGAAACTTACATAGTTAATGTTGATGGGGTAGAAATTTCATTGCCACGTAAAGAATTTGAATTGCTGGCATTTTTTATGAATAATGTAAATATTCTTTTTAATCGAGATGAATTACTGTCTTCAATATGGGAGAATGATGTCTATGTTGTTGACCGTACGATCGATGTGCATATCAATCGGATTCGAACCAAATTAGGACCTTATCGAAATTGGCTTGAAACTGTTAAAGGCGTTGGATATCGATTCAGACCTAAAAATGTATAGGGCTCTTGTTTAAGCTAAGACAAAAGTTATTTATTACCCTTGGATTGGTTCTAATTGTAGGATTTGCAGTTCCAAGTTATTTACTAAATCAGGAAGCAAATAATCAGGTTCGGGATGAAATAACCAGTCGCTTAGTTACCCATATTGATTCCTTTGTATTGTATTATAAATCTTCTGGGGCTGATCCATTCCAAGCTGCTCATGAATATGCCAAAGCTTCCGGTTTGCGTGTTACACTGGTAGATAAAGATGGAACTGTAGTTGGAGAATCAAATCTTGATATGATGCGTATGACCCAAATGGATAATCATATTAGTCGAGTAGAGATTCAAGCAGCGGAAATAGAGGGAGTGGGTGTGACAACACGGTATAGCGCAACTTTAGATAAAGATTTTATTTATGTCGCACAAAAAGTTGATATCCCTGCTTTTTCTTTTGTACGTGTAGCCCAGACAATGGATTTTGTCAATCTGCTAGTTGCCGGTCGAAGACAGCATTTTATTAATATTTTATTATTAATACTTTTTGGATTATTAGTTTCTGTGATTTTGGTGGATCGATGGATTAATGCTCCCATTCGGGAAGTGGCCAATGTAGCGAAAGAAATTGGGGCCGGTAATTTGAATAGTAGGATTGAAATCAGAAGTAAAGATGAAATTGGTGAACTTGCCGCCAGTATGAATCAAATGGCGGAAAAACTGGAAGCTGATATAACTAGTATAAAAAAAATGGGGCAAGTTCGTTCCGAATTTTTAGGGAATGTCACGCATGAGTTGAAAACACCAATCGCTTCAATTGTGGGATATTTAGAAACTTTACGCGATGGTGCGTTAAATGATGAAAATGTGAACAAATCTTTTATTAATAGATCTTTAGATAATGCTAAAAGGTTGGAAGCATTAGTTACCGATCTAGTGGATATTTCGCGGATAGAAACAGGTGAATTAACCATGAAAATGCAGAAAGTGGATATTAATCCAATACTGGTTGAAGTTGTTAATGATGCCCGTCAGCGTACAGATAATGTAAATGTCGTAATTAACCTCGAAATTAATTCTGATGATCAAGTTTTCGTCAAAGGTGATGCCGGACGTCTTCAACAAGTATTCGATAATTTAATTTCAAACGCAATCCAGTATACTGATAAAGGTCATATTAATATATCTGTGCATTCAGAGAAGAATCAGTTTCTATTTGAAATTACCGATACGGGATTGGGAATCCCAGATGATGCGAAAAAAAGAATTTTTGAAAGATTTTACCGGACTGATAAAGCCAGAGATCGATCCAAAGGCGGCACCGGTCTTGGGTTAGCTATCACCAAGCATATTTTAGAGGCCCATGGTTCATCAGTTGAAGTGGAAAGTGTAGAAGGTAAAGGTTCAAAATTTTTATTCAGGCTTGATATTTATGCTGAAGAATAATCTTTTATGCTAAAATTATTTCCCCCTTTAATGTTTGTATCCGATAGAATCGAACGGATTGACCAATGTGGTCGTAATATTTTTTAAATGAGCACCGATTCTTTTTAAATACCTTGCATACAAGGCAACCGCTGCAGTTTTAGAAGGGGGCCCAAAATCAAGTTGACCACTTAATACACTGTTAACTATTTCATCGGATTTTCCTGTCAATTGCTCATGATAGCCTTTCTTCATATCCTTGGCAATATTTGCGTCTTGTTTATTAATGGCTTCGAGTGTTTTATCAAATCTCAATTGCACTTCATTTTCAATTGCAGTCAGGTCTTCTGAAATTTCTTCTGAAATAATTTGGGTGGGGTGATTAATTGCTAGATCAAGGATATTCTTACAATAATCACCTATACGTTCAATATCTACTACCATATTGATTAATATTAGTCCATTGGCTATATCGACTTTTTCTGACTGTACGGAATAATGGGTGAGTACTTTTCGGCGAACCTCCTGTTGAAATTCGTTGATTTCTTTATCCCTCTTTTTTAATTTTTTAAGCGTTTCAATATTTTGCGCTTCTCGCAGATAAATAATAGCCTGCGAAAAAATATTTTTTGAAAGTTCAAGCATTTCACAAGATTGATCCCATGCTTGCTTAGATAAGTCGTCTGCTCTCCAAATATTTGTTAATTCTTTCCACATAGCATAGCCTTCCTGATGATTAAAAAATTATGAATATAACTGGGATGAAATGAAGTAATATGTAAACAATGATAAAAAGGGTCAAATTTTTGGATGATAAACTAGCTATTTCACCGACCCATTCTGCCAATCGAATTGGAATCTCTCTAAAAGGATATAGCATAACTATACCAAAAATGTTGAAAACTAAATGGGAAAATGCTACTGTCACGGCGATATCATTTTGTGTTGTCATGGCAGCTAATAAGGCAGTTACAGTCGTACCAATATTGGCCCCTAAAGTATAGGGGAAAAGTTGGCGAATGGTAACAACACCGGCACCTGCGAGTGGTATGATCATAGAAGTTGTAATAGAACTGCTCTGAACAAAGATTGTCATTAGAATACCAAATAATAAACCTGTAAAAGCATTTTTAAATAAATAATCATTAATAATTATCTCGAGCTGGGTTAAAACTAATGAACGCATCGTTTTGATGAGTTTTGTTAGAGCAAAAAACATCAGAATAATCGAGAAGATCATCAGCATAATGTGAGTATAGGGTAAGTAAGAAAAGAGATTATCAAAAACATCGATAACAGGATCAATGATGGCTTTCAATGGATTAAAAGCCTTGTAGCCACCTGCGCCAGAGAATAAGACTTCCATTTGAACGGCGACGCGTGTGATAATATTATAATAAATCTCCAGTGGGAATAAGACTATCACGGCAAGTATATTAAAAAAATCATGAACAACGCTTGATGAAAAAGCACGCTTAAATTCGATTCGATTGGTAATATGTCCAAACGATACAAGTGTGTTTGTAATGGTAGTGCCGATGTTTGCTCCCATAACAATTGGCACTGCACTTTCCAAGTTCAAGGCGCCACCCGCAACAAGCCCAACAACGATGGATGTTGTTGTTGAGGAACTTTGGATTAGGCTTGTTGCTACTATTCCAATGAGCAATCCAGCAAAGGGATTGGAGGTCATTTGAATTAATGTTTCGGCAAATCCTTTCCCAAAAAGTTTAAAGGAGTGGCCTAATAGTTTAATGCTTAATAGAAAAATGTAAAGGGTAAGAATTACAACGCATATTTTATAGATCTTTTTTAATAATGGATTATAAGTGAGTGCAGACAAATTCTTACTTTACTTATAGATTTCGCGGGGAGTTAATGATTTTCCATCATTTCTAGATGGAAATTTTAATATAAAAACCAAGTGCAATTATAATATAATTATTACAAAACAAAGATTTTTGAAGATTTAATTGCGCAGTGGTTTGCCTTTTTTTAACATATAGCGGATACGATCCTGGGTTAAAGATTCTCCTGCCAAGGAGACAAATGCTTCACGCTCAATATCCAGAAGATACTGTTCATCTACTGTTTTAGTTAATCCAGCTTTATCTCCACCAGTTAGGACAAAGGCCAGTTTTTTGGCAATGAATTCATCATGGGATGAAATTTTTCCTTGAGCCTTAAAGCCTTTTAAGGCCATGGCCATTGCCGTGCGGCCACCTGTACCAGGCAGTTTTAAGTCATCTCTGTATTGGGGCGGCTTATAGCTATCATTAACCATTGCCAAGGCTTTTTGCTTGGCAGCTAAGATGCGATGGTCATTATTTATAATTACCGTATCAGATTTTAACAAGTATCCCAGGAATTTTGCTTCATCGGCGCTGGTAGCCACTTTGGCAAAACCGATTGTCTCAAATGCTTTTTGCGATACCTGAAAGGCATTAATACGACCCTTTCCACTGTTTTCCATTAGGTTCAAAATCAAGCGCAGGTTTCCACCGGCACCAGGAATCAGCCCTACTCCCACTTCTACAGCGCCAATATATAATTCACCTGCTGCCACGCGATGTGCTGCTGGTGCTATCAATTCAAATCCACCACCTAAAGTGAGATGATGGGGCGCGGCTACAACAGGTGCTTTGGAAAAACGAATCCGCTGGGTCAAATCTTGGAGTTCTTTTATCCTCTCGTTCATCTGATCCCAGGCGCTGGCTTCTATAGCCTGAATCATATTTGCCAGGTTAGCTCCAGCACAAAAGTTGGCTCCTTGGTGGCCAATTACTAAGGCCTGATATTTGTCTGCTTCCAGTAAATCCATACCATCACTAATGGTCTGGGCCAAAGAACCATCAATTGGATTCAGTGTAGGCTGAAGCACAGAATGAAATTCCACGTTTAAAACCCCATCCCCTAGGTCAATCAGACTGGCACTCCAATCTTTTTTGACTACATTTCCGCCGGTTTTATGCAGATTTAAATTGATAGATTTTTTACTGTGCTCTTCTGTTTTTACAGTAGATGATAAAACATCAAAATAAGTGCGGTTCCCATCTTTGAGTTCATAAAATGATTCCCGACCCGATGCCAGCATATCATTCACCCATTGAGGAACTTTTCTACCTTCTTTTTCCATCCGTTCAACTGATTCTCGTACACCAATTCCATCCCAAACTTCAAAAGGACCTGATTCCCATCCATAACCCCATTTCATGGCGTTATCTATATTGATAATGTCATCACTGATTTCGGGTAAACGGTTGGCAGAATAGATCAATGTTCTGGATAATATTTCCCAGAAAAATTTGCCACCTTTATCATCACTGTATGCCATGGCCTTTAACTTTTCATTTGAAGTCTGTCTATCTTTTGCCAAACGGAATCCATCAAAACGGACTTTTTTCTGGGGGCCGTATTCACCTGTTTTTAAATCAACAGAAAGGATGCCTTCATCTGTTTTTTTATAAAATCCTGCTTTGGTTTTTGCACCCAGATTTCCATCGTCCACAAGTTTTTGAAGAAATATTGGTATTTTAAACTCTTCCCGTTCTTCATCATCAGGTAGATTTTTGTAAGATGTGTTTGACACATTAATCATTGTATCCAGTCCTACCACGTCTGCAGTCCTGAATGTGGCGCTTTTTGGCCGACCAATAACTGTGCCAGTTAATTTGTCCACCTCTTCAACAGTTAACCCATTTTTAATCGCAGTATTCATGGTGACTGACATACCTAAAACACCAATACGGTTACCGATAAAGTTTGGTGTATCCTTTGCGTGAACAATCCCTTTTCCAAGAACATCCTCACCAAATTCGGCGATCATTTCATAAACAGCTTCATCGGTATCTGGCCCTTTGATTAATTCCAATAGACGCATATAACGGGGCGGATTAAAAAAATGAGTAATCATAAACCTTTTTTTCAGATGATCTGGCAATACAGAAATCAAATCAGATAAGGGAATCCCGGAAGTATTGGATGTCATGATAACAGATTCTTTCAAGTGCGGGACAATATTATTATATACGGCATGTTTGATGTCAAGGCGTTCAGCCACAGCTTCGATAACTAGATCAACTTCATTCAATTTTTTCAGATGTTCATCATAGTTGCAGGCTTCTACCAAATCAGCATTTTTTGGCTTATACAGTGGTGCTGGTTTCATTTTAGTAAGACCATCAACACCTTTTTGCGCCAATTCTTGGTTGATATCATAAAGAAGGCCAGGAATCCCGGCATTTGCAAAATGTCCTGCAATTTGTGCGCCCATTACGCCGGCGCCCAATACAGCGACTTTATTAATGGATTGATTCATGATTTCCTTAAATAGTTTATGGTCTTTTAATAATAGTAGCGATACCCTGGCCAGATCCGATACACATTGTGGCTAAGCCCGTATGATAGCCATGCTGTTCCATCACATTAATGAGTGTACCTACAATCCGTGCACCTGATGATCCTAATGGGTGTCCAAGTGCAACTGCGCCACCGTTCAGGTTCACTTTACTGGCATCCCATCCACCTTCTTGAATCACGTAAAGCGCTTGAGCTGCAAATGCTTCATTTAATTCAATCACTTCGATTTCCTCCATGGCCAAACCTGCTTTTTTTAGTGCTTTTTCCGTGGCGGGGATCGGCCCCATTCCCATGCGTGTCCAATCAACACCGGCCACAGCCCTGCTTGCAATTGTTGCTCTGATGGCTAACTCATTTTTTTCAGCAAATGATTGGCTGGTGACCAGCAATGCAGCCGCTCCCAGTGAGAAAGGGCTGCTAGTGGCTGCAGTTACCGAACCACCTTCCACGAATGCTGGATTTAAACTTTTGATTTTTTCAACATCTGGTTTACGTGGACCTTCATCTCTTTTAATTGTTTTTTCACCGTAATAATCAATTGAAACCACTTCATTATCAAATTTACCTGCTTCCCAAGCAGCCAATGCTTTTTCATGGGATTGAATGGAAAATTCTTCCTGATTTTCTCTGGATATATCGCCGTCATTGGCTAGATTTTCTGCTGTTTCACCCATACCTATATAATATTCTTGTTCTGCCAGTTCCGGGTGAAAATCCGGAGCAAAACCACCAGGAGGAATGGAAAACATATCTTCCACTCCAGCAGCAATACCTACATCAATATCACCACTTTCAATTGCTGCGCTAACCTGATGTAACGCATCCATAGCCGAACCGCAAAAACGATTCACAACTTTTCCTGGTACGGACTGGGGTAAACCAGCCAGTACACTAACAGAACGACCGATTAGCATTCCTTGCGGCCCTTCGGGGAAAGCACATCCCATAACTAAATCTTCTATTTCTTCTAGTTTGACTGTGGGGTTTCGATCCATTAATCCTTTCACAACCTGGGCGGCTAGATCATCCGGACGAATGCCCACCATTTCACCATTTTTTACTCCAATAGGTGAACGGGTCGCATCAATAATTACTGCTTGATTACTCATTTTATACTCCTAATAGGGATAACCATTATTATCATAAACATGTTTTGCAATTTTTCGTTTTAAGCTAATTACGTTGGTTTTCAATCGCATACGATTTTCAAATTCAGAAATTTTTTGATCCAGCAAAGGGGAGGGTGGTCCATCGTGGATAGTAGCTATGGCTGTGTGAACGTTGCTCATGATTCGATTGGACATTTCTGTTGTAAATATTTTGGCAATATTGATCACATTGGGTTCAGGAGAAGTACTGGCCATGATTTTACGAGCGCGAACGACCGTACTTTCAGCCGTATATATATCCATAAAAATATCGGCAATCATTTCAGTCAGCTGTTGCTCGTGTTTTAAATCTTGGCCGTATTTGCATAATGCTTCATTAAACAGATAGAGTGCAAATCGTTTTGCTGTTTCGATGGAATGGCATTCTTCAGCCAAAGTATCATCCTTAAGCTTTAACTGACCATTAGACATGAAATCTGAAATTTCTCTGATAGCTTCCCGAATAGGCAACTCTTCCATCAGTGCTTTTTTCATCATGAACCCGCTAATGATCTGCCGGTTAATTTCGTTTGTCCCTTCCCAGATTGCGTTAATGCGATCATCACGATAAGCACCGGCTAAAAAATATTCTTCTAAAAATCCATACCCACCCATTATCTGGAGCCCTTCATTAATAACATAATGGCTGGTTTCGGTACCATAAACTTTTACCATCGAAGTCTCGATGGCATATTTTTCCATGGCCTCGCCCATTTTGGAGTAATAATCATTGCTAGATTTATCCAATAGATTGATCTCTTCTTGTAGAAGTCCAATCGTACGATAAATCATACTATCAGTAGCAAAGGTGCGAACGGTCATTTCTGCTATTTTTTTGATAATGGCATCAAAGTTTGCTATGGATTGGCCGAAAGCACGTCTTTCATTGGCATATTGGGATGTACGATTAATGATCTGTTTTGAACCACCTAAGCAGGATGCGCCTAATTTGAAGCGCCCTATATTTAAAGTATTAAAAGCGACTGCTGCGCCTTTGCCAACCTTATATAACAAGTTTTTTACAGGAACTTTTGCGTTTTGAAATATCAGAGAAGTGGTGGAAGAACCTTTCATCCCCATTTTCTTTTCTTCAGCTCCAATCGAAAATCCTTCCGTATCACGATCAACTAAAAATGCAGTGAATTGATTACCATCCACTTGAGCAAATACGGTATATACTTCGGACCAACCTCCATTAGTGATAAATGTTTTTTCACCATTTAATATATAGTATTTCCCATCTTTTGATAATTCGGCGGTGGTTTTTCCAGCGAGGGCGTCAGAGCCACCTGAAGGTTCGGTCAGTCCGTATGCGCAAAGGATCTCCCCAGAAACAATTCTGGGTAAATATTTTTCTTTCTGTTCTTTAGTGCCAAACCATATGATGGGCAGAGAGCCAATGCCAGTTTGGACGGCCCAAGCCACCGCAAAAGAAGGAGAGTGGACAAGAGCTTCGGTAACGACTCCAACTGTGATTTTATCCAGATCTAAACCACCATATTCTTCAGGGACATCAATACCGAGAAGTCCCAGCTCACCCATTTCCTTAATAAGTGACTTGATTAGGTCAGGGTTAAATTTTTCAATTTCCTCTTTTTGAGTCAAAATGCGTTCGCGGTCAAATTCCATAACCATATTATAGATATCACGATGCTCTTCAGTAAAATCCTCCCGTGAATACACTTTTGCTTCAGTGATTGGCTCAACCAAGAATTGGCCGCCAGTTATAAACCGTGTCATTGTTTCACTCATACATATCTCCTCAATTTTTCTTTAAAAGTCCCGCTAGGATGAAATCACTAATAGTTTGAATATAATCCCTTGCGCTGACCCCATGTGTATCAAAAAGGGTGAACCAATTAATAGATTCTACATTTAGCATAATAGACATAGCCGTTATTCGAATATCCAGTTTTTTAAAATCACCATCTTTTACACCCTTGGCAACAATTTTTTCAAGCACTTCAAGAAATTGAGAGTAAACTTTTTGGAGTTTTGCTCTAAAATCATCATCTTTTTGCGCCATAGACCAAAATTCAGTAAGAGCGATGAAGGGATCAGGATCAGATTCATATTGATCAATAAAATAATTAAACAAACTTTTCAACTGATCAGGGGCAGCTTGATCATTCTCCACTAAATGATTGATTGTAGCGCTATAACGAATTACCCAGAAATTTACTAGGTCCAGGTACATAGCCTTTTTGGATTTATAATACCAATAGATTGCACCTTTACTAAGTTGGGATTCGGTGACCACATCATCCATCCGTGATCCTTCATAACCGTTCTGAACTAGGACGGTGAGAGCAGCATCAAGAATCTGATCTTTGCGTAAATCTTGCTTCGTTTGATTCATTAACTAAACCGACTGGTCAGTCTATTTTAGTTTTTTGCAGTTTATAACACAAGAATTATTTGTCATTACAAAAAAATTGTTGCTTTGAAACATTAATATTTTTTATAATTGTTAATGAGACTAAGTCTCAATATTAATTATTAATAATTAAACAAAAAAATTAAATAGAAAAATAATGAACAAATTTTTTGGGCGGGGGATTATACTGATCAGTATAATAATTGTTAACCATGGACTTGCACAGGACGAATTTTTCGAGCCAGGATATACAATTGGTGGATACGGTGAATTACATTATAATTCATCGCAAGCAGGAGATGCGGATGCATCAAAAACAATGGACTTTCATCGATTTATTATATTTTATGGATATAACTGGACAGAAAAATGGTCGTTTAAATCAGAGGTTGAATTAGAACATAACTATGTAAAAGGAGGTAATGGTGAGTTAGAACTTGAACAAGCTTATGTCAATTACCATACAAACAAATTTGGGTTTCAAGCTGGGGTGGTGCTGCCTTCTGCTGGGCTTATTAATGAATTCCATGAGCCGCCATTATTTTTGTCGGTAGAACGCCCAGAATATTCCAAGTATATTATTCCTACTACCTGGTTTGGTAATGGCATTGCTATATATGGAATGGCCAATGGATTATCTTGGAAAGCGGTCATTCATGAGGGATTAAACGGCGATGGTATTGCATCTAAATGGTCTGATGGTATCCGGGGTGGTCGGCAAAAAGGATACAAGGCGAATGCTAAAGAGTTACTGTATAATGGACGTATAGCTTATACAGGTATTTCTGGCTTAAGGATTGGAGGCTCTTTTTCCACTACCAATGCACTTTCATCAGATGAAGCAGTAAAACCAATTGGCGTATCATTAATGGAATTCCACGGTAAGTATGATGCTAATGGGATTATGGCTGTGGCAGAGTACGGAAACATTAGCTATACAAATCATAGTGCTAA
>CAYXUK010000003.1:0-38876 GCA_964468295.1 uncultured bacterium
CCAATATTTTTAATTTTTCCGGTTATTTCTTCCCGATCTGGGAAGGCGTTTACAAAGGGTTCAGCCGTTAGCTCAACTTTGGCATTTGGAGGTAAATCATCTGTAATATTTACAATGCGATCGCGTTCGATAGCCAACTGTCCAATGGATGTTTGAACGATAATTCCTAAATCATCTTCTTCAATAATTTCACCGTTTACAATAGTACCATTTTGTAGTTCAATACGATGTCGCAATTGTGGGATTTTAATTAAGTTGAGTAATTCTTCATCGATTGTTGGTATGGGACCTCTACCTTTTTCGTAAACGGAAATAACTCGTTTAAGAGAATCTATTTGTTGATGAAGTATGTCAATACTGGATTTCAATTCAAAAAAGGGTTCATCTAGAGGGAGTTTATCTGCTTTTTCAGCTATTTCACGTACTTCAGGTAATGGGACCAGACTATCGTTAACTGTTGTGACTGGTATTTCTACTATTTCATCTGGTTTAATTATTTGAACTGAATTTGAATCTATTGCAGTAGTTGTATCAAGTGGTGCCGCAATAACTGTAGTGTCAGTCTCATCTTGAGAGAAAAGGGAGCTGAAAAACAAAATAAGTACTGGAATCCTATTCATTCAAGATAACTGCTTTTTGATGTGCTTCGAACGTCCTCCGATGAATTTCTTGTTCGTATGTTTCATATACGCCCAAATTTTTCACAGTTTGGATGACGGCGGAATGCAGATTGAATTGATTAGGATCAGATAAAATTGGCATAAGAGATGGTATTACAGTCTCATCACCTAAGTCTGAGAGTTTATCAATTGCCTTGACACGAATATCCTGAGGGTAGGCATCATTCATGGCAATTTCTTTTACTGCTTTTTGAATACTGGGATCCTTGAATTCACCCAGTGCTTCCAGGAGCGTATTCAGTAAGTTGTAATATTGGTCTTTGCCTGAACGATAAGTTTGCAGTAGTGCAAGGATTAGATTTTCTTCCTTCACACCTTTCATAGTATTTAAAGCGAAATCCTGAACTTCTAAATTAGTTTGAGGGTCACCCAATAATTCTGCAAAGGCACCAGCTACTTGGGATGGGTCTTTTTTCCCAAGAATCTCTAATGCACGATTGCGAATGCCCAGATTCACATTTGGATCCCTTGAAATTTGTGTAAGAATAGGAACCACTTCATCAGTACCTAATGCACCCAGTGTTTCTGTCAGAAGTCTTTCAGTCCGATTATAATTATTTCGGCTAATTTCGTATAGGTCTAGCAATGCAAGAACCTGATCTTTGGTGCGGACTTTATTTAAATTCTGAACCAGTGCCATTTGCAACGAATTGGTCTTTTCTTCGACTTTATTCATGGCCTCTACCATGGCGTCTGCAGCTCGAGGGTCATCTTTGAATTCGGCTAATAACTCGATCGAGGCCACCATGAAAGTCACATCTAAAGCGGCTGCTTCACCCACCGTTTCAGTAATGGCATTTAAAGCTGTAGGGTGTTGGCTTTCCGCTAGTGCTTTTCCTGCAGCTATCCGTACTTCAAATGGTTGATTTGTATCATTATAAATCGCAATCATTTCTTCAATGGCTTGGAGTTTCCCTTCATTGAAATCTGTTCTAAGTTTTTGAATCAACTCAAAAGTAATGTCACCTTGCTCATCCTCTCCTGGCCAGAATTTCTTTAACATAGAACACCCCTCAAGAAAAAGGAATAAAGAAAGAATGATAATGGTGAGATTATGGCGTTTCATGATTTCTCCAAAATTTTAATTTCAGATCATGGCCGTCAAATATTGCATAAGAAAAAAAGCTTAGCCAGTCTCCAAGAATAAATAATTTACCACCATTAAGTGTTAATTCCTTTGCTTGGTGGTAATGGCCGGTAATAAAATAATCAAACCCTTTTTCCAACCGTTTTTGGGCATGAATCGACATTTCATCTAATATCTTTTTGTTGTATTCCTTGGAATGATCATAATGTTTTCCCTTTTTAGAAACCCACTCACCAATCCTATATCCCAGTCGCGGATGGAGCATCCTGTAGGTCCAAATAAATAAACGGGAATGAAGCAATCTTTTTAATAGTCGATAACCTTTGTCCCACGATAAATAACCATCCCCATGGGTCACGTAAAACTTTTTACCATTAAGGTCAAAAGTTGTATCCGAAAAATAAGTATGATCAAACAGGGTTTCGGTAATGAAATCACGGACCCAATAATCATGATTTCCAAGAATGAAATGTACTTTTATTCCTTCTTCACGTAATTTTAATATTTCGTGGTAAAACGGAAAAAATACTTTGGGTATCACATCTTTGTATTCAAAATAGAAATCAAAAAGGTCACCATTAATTACAAGCGTACCACCAGATTTTTTTATATGATGTAAAAATTTGAACAGTATATCTTGTCGTTTTCCCTCAGATTCTGTTCTTTCCAGCATTAAATGTATGTCGGAAATAAAATAGACTGGCAAATCCATATAGGTTAAAATACTGTTTTATCGAGGGGACAGTCAATCTTGAAACTGGAAAAATTAATTTAATTACTTTTTAACATTTTTTGTTTAATATCGTCGAAATTCAGGAACTAACGAATTAAATTCAAATATATAATAGTATGATACGCATTATTTTCCTCATCATCTTTGTAGCATCATCGATGCTCAGCGCACAAACCTCCTTCGGTCAAAATAAAGTACAATACAGGGATTTTGATTGGAATTATATCTCATCACCTCAATTTGATATTTACTATTACGGCGATGAAATTGAATTAGCACATTTTACAATGGCAGCTGCTGGCGAGGCTTACGAACAAATTGCAAAACACCTGCGCTGGAATTTAAAAAAACGAGTTCCCATTATTGTTTACCATTCCCACAATGAATTTCAACAGACAAATGTAATTGCACAGTACATGCAGGAAGGGATTGGCGGTGTAACGGAATTATTCAAAAATCGGATTGTCATTCCTTTTGAAGGGGATTATGCTGCATTTCGCCATGTTATTCATCATGAATTGGTCCACGCAATGATAAATGATTTAGTATATGGGGGAAGAATGCAAAATGTGATTTCGGGTCAAATAAGGCTCCAAATCCCATTGTGGGCAAATGAAGGATTAGCAGAATACCTATCTTCAAATTGGGATACACAAGCGGATATGACAATCCGTGATTTAGCCATCAATGAACGTATCCCAACCATACGTGAACTAGAATACTTTTTAGCGTATAAAGGTGGTCAGTCAGTTTGGCGGTTTATTGCCGCCAAATACGGTCGTGAAAAAATCGGCGAAGTATTTCAAGCGATGAAACTGAGAGGAACAGCAGAAGCAGGATTTAAAGAAGCGCTTGGCATGGACTTTGAAGAATTAACTGAACAATGGCATTCATATATTAAGAAGGAATATTACCCCGATGTGGCTGGAAGAGATGAAGTCAAGGATATTGCTAAACGGCTAACTGATCACAAAAAAGCAAAGAACTTTTATAATGTTTCACCCACCATTTCTCCTGATGGAAGTAAAATTGCAGTATTATCTGATCGGTCAGGATATATGGATATCTATATTTTGGATGTTGTGACAGGGAAAAAAATCAAGCGGTTAATCAAAGGAAGCCGATCGATCAATTTTGAAGAATTGAAATTTCTTCAGCCTGGAATTAGTTGGTCTCCAGACAGCAAAAGAATTGTGCTTGCAGCCAAATCCGGTGCACATGATGCCCTCTATTTAATTGATGTAGATAAAGGTAAGCAGAAGAAAATAGTTTTTGAATTGGATGGTGTTTTCACCGCATCTTGGAGTCCAGATGGGAAACAGTTGGCTTTTGTTGGGAATGAAGGTGGCGCCAGCGACATTTATATCTATAATCTTGATAATGAAGAACAAATAAATATAACCAATGATATCTTTTCTGATACCGAACCGTCTTGGAGCCCAGATGGTAAAATGATTGCTTTTGTATCGGACCGTGGCGGGCTAAGTAATAACGGTAAAACTACTGCCAAAGACATGATTAATCATAAATACGATCAAAAGGATATTTATACTATTGATGTTTTATCTGGGAACGTATCTCGTATCACCGATACCAATTATAATGAAAATTATCCGATTTTTGCCCATACGGATAATAAACTGTTTTATACTTCAGATTACCAGGGTACATGGAATCTTTTTCGCCATGATTTCAATACAAATGAATCCCAAGCAGTTACAAATTTACTCACAGGGCTTTTTCAATTAAGCCTAACCCAAGATGATGCAACAATGGTATTTACTGGATATTCCGGGCTGGGCTGGGATGTTTATCGTATAAATAACCCGCTCAGTTTGGATTCTACTGAGCTTTCTCCTACTAATTTTATCTTAAACCGGGAAGAAAATGATAAAGAAGAACTTGTTGACTTAAGAAAACATAAAAGAAGAGGAAGTGACGCCAATACTACCGATTTCTCGACATATATTTTTGCCTGGGAATTTGAGCATTATAACAATAATCAATCTTTAGATAATAAACCATTGGAGTCCAAGCCAGATTCAGTCTACAGAAAAGATAATGGAGAATATATTCCTCAAGTTTACAAAACTCTTTTCAGCTTAGATGTGGCACAAGGACAGTATGGGTACAATAATGTATTTGGACATCAAGGATTAATTGTGATGTATTGGAGCGATATAATGGGTGATCACCAGATATCTGCGGCAATGCAATCCCAGATTTCATTATCTAATAGTGATTATTATTTGAATTATGGCTACCTAAAAAAACGGATGGATTACTATTTCACTTTATTTCACCAAGCAGATTTCTTTTTTGCTGGATACTCGATAAATGAAATTAATACGCTCACAGAATTAACAGCCCGAATGCGTCATTTTGGATTTGCCGCCATGGTGTCACGACCTTTTAATCGCTTTCACCGCATCGATGCCGGTGTTGTAATTCATAATCTGGAATATAAGTTATTTGAGATTGATCCATTACTAAATCAAAATAATATTGTGCAAGATGATGGTTTTACTTCGGCAAACCCAACTGTGAGTTATGTCTTTGACAACACTGTTTTTGGCTATACCGGACCGGTAGATGGATTTCGCCAAAATACAACAATTGAATTTAGTCCTGCTATGGGTAACAAGGGGATTTCCTATCAAAAAATCAAAATTGATATGCGCAAATATCATATGGTGACGAGAGATTATTCATTTGCCGGAAGAATCTATTTTGGTACAAGTACCGGTAAGAACCCGCAGAAATATTTTTTAGGAGGAATGCAAAATTGGCTTTTAGGTACAGGGACGACGGATGGTGTTAGAGATGATGAAACAGGAGAGTCCCGCTGGCGCAATGTTATCCTAGATAGTCAAAATAATACGCTGCTTCAGGATATTTATTTTTCAGAATTTGCATATCCTTTGCGAGGAGCCCGTTTCTCAGAGCGATTTGGGACAAATGTATTTTTGGCCAATTTTGAATTCCGTTTCCCTTTTATCCAATATTTTCAGCTAGGATTTCCAAAAATTCTTTTAGGAAATATCCGTGGTCATATTTTTATGGATATTGGAGCAGCCTGGGATGATCCACGGGAGTTTACAGACTTTCCGTATTTACAAACAAAATACGGTAATAATTTACCAGATCAATTTTCTCCCTGGGTCAAGTCCATCGGATATGGTATTAAATTACCCATTCTTATGCTTTTCCGTATTGAAGCAGCCTATGACTGGACCGATAGTGGATTTTCCAAACCCCAATGGTATCTTTCCATAGGGTATGACTGGTAAAGTGTACTGCCTTTCAGCTTGATTCTGCACTCAGCCTGACTCAATTTCCCACACATATATGTCCAAAATAAAATCTAAAACTGTATATTTATGTTCGGCCTGCGGAAATGATCACCCCAAGTGGTTTGGCCAATGCCCTTCTTGCAAGGAATGGGGTACTCTGAGTGAATATAAAGTGTCTAAAAACCGTGCTAAAGCAGATAATGGTCAGGCTCGTGAAACACAAAAATTGGAAGATATACTTATTGGCGGTGAACTAGAACGAATCCCTACTGGTATTTCAGAAATGGATCGTGTATTAGGTGGAGGAATTCTACCTGGCTCGCTAGTGTTATTGGGCGGTAAGCCCGGTATTGGCAAGTCTACTTTAGCTCTGCAGATTTTACCCGCATTCAAAAAACCTGCTTTATATGTATCAGCAGAAGAAAGTGAGAGTCAGATTGGTTTGCGGGCGCGACGATTGGAAGTGCAATCAGATACGTTACATTTGTCATCTGAAAACAGAATTGAAGGGATCTTGGACCAGATTTCTTTGATTAAGCCAGAATTGGTTGTGGTGGATTCGATCCAAACGATTTTCAGTGCAGAATTAGATTCTTTGCCAGGTTCCACTAGTCAGATACGAGAATGTGGGCAGCAACTTCTTCAGTTGACGAAACAACTTAATATTGCCATCATCATTATTGGGCATGTGACCAAAGAAGGTATAATTGCCGGGCCTAAAATGTTAGAGCATATGGTGGATACAGTTTTATATCTGGAAGGAGATGAGCGTCATGATCACCGAATTCTTCGTTCTGCCAAAAACCGATTTGGTACTACCAATGAAGTGGGCATTTTTCAAATGGAAAACAATGGTTTATTGCAAGTGGACAACCCCTCTGAACTTTTTTTAGCTGAACGTCAGAATGATATTACTGGTTCTGCTATTTTCCCATCTTTAGAGGGTAGCCGGCCAATTTTAGTTGAAGTGCAGGCATTAGTTTCCAACGCTAATTTTGGTACACCACAACGGAATGTGAACGGTTTTGATTTCAAGCGTCTTGCCATGCTAATAGCAGTTCTTGAAAAACGATTAGGAACTCATATGGGTACGAATGATGTTTTTGTAAATTTAGTTGGTGGACTTAAAGTGGATGATCCTGCTGCTGATCTGGCAGTGATTGCAGCTGTTGCTTCCGCAGCCCGTGATCAAATGCTTTCTAATTCAGTAGTTTTAATTGGTGAAGTTGGCCTTGGTGGAGAAGTACGGTCTGTTAGCCGACTTGAAAATCGTATCAATGAAGCAAAATCTTTGGGCTTTAAAACAGTGATCGCACCAGCAGCTAATGTGAAACGCATAAGTAAACATCTAAAAGGAATAAAGGTATCCGGTATCTCCAGTGTAGTTGAAGCTTTTCAGATTTTATTTTAATGCAATTTATAATATCCCATTGGGAAGAGGGTACTTCAGCCCGTTGCGGGGTAATTAAAACCCATCATAGTGAAATTCAAACACCAGTTTTTATGCCAATCGGAACCCAAGGAGCAGTTAAAACAATTGATCCAGAAGTTCTTTCACATTTGCAGACACAGATTATTTTGGGAAACACCTATCACTTATACCTCCGACCTGGCCATGAATTGATTCATAAGGCAGGTAGTCTTCATACATTTATGAATTGGGAAAAATCTATTCTAACCGATAGCGGCGGATTCCAAGTTTTTTCCCTGGCGCAATTAAATAAAATCTCTGATGAAGGGGTAGTTTTCCAATCTCATCTTGATGGCAGTCGCCACTTTTTTACACCTGAATTATCCATGGATATTCAGCGCAATTTAGGAGCTGATATTATTATGGCTTTTGATGAATGTCCTGCGGCAGAATCCGATCGAGCAAGCGTTGAGAAGGCCGTTGAACGAACAACTCTATGGATACAACAATGTCATAATTATTTGAATAATCAGGCGCCTTTATATGATTGGGACCAAACACTGTTTCCAATTGTTCAGGGTAGTATTTACAAACAAATGCGGGAAAAAAGTGCGGAAGCACTAATTCCTTATGCTGATTGTGGAATGGCTATTGGTGGCTTAGCTGTGGGAGAAGAAAAAGAATCTATGTTTGAAACGGTAGATCAAATGAATGAACTATTACCTCAGGATCAACCACGATATCTAATGGGTGTTGGACGTCCAACCGATTTAGTCAAATCTGTAAGCAGTGGTATGGATATGTTTGATTGTGTACTCCCAACGAGAAATGCTCGAAATGGGCAAATGTTTACCAGTAAAGGAATTATAAATATTGAAAATAATCGATATAAAGATGAGTTTGGCACATTGGATCCCGAATGCAATTGTTATACATGCCAAAATTTCACTTGCGCCTATCTGCGTCATTTATTCAATATAAAAGAAGTATTGGGCATGCGCTTGGCTACGATCCATAATTTGACCTATTATATGACACTGATGGAAAAAATACGATCCACAATCTCTGCCGGTGATTTTATATCCTGGTCCAAAAACTATTTAGGTGAAATGTCTGTTCATAAAGGAATGTAGGTTGTGAGATACGTTTCCATATTAATCCTGACGGTTGCTTTCAGTTATGGGCAGAACCTAGAAGTAAGTTTTATGCGCTTTTATGCCAGTGATCACGATTATATGGCTGATATTCGTCTTTTGGCTACCAACCGTTTTGAGCAACCTCATATCCAGGTTTTTTATAATGATCGTAAAGTCCCTGTTTTAAAGGAGTGGATCAATATAGAAGGAGAATCCATTAAGCAAGAATTTTTGGAATATGGTAACGATAATAAATTGATCCGGCGTTATTTTTTAAACTCTGATCAAAAGCCGGATAGTTTGATCCAATTCGGCATGGATGAGCCTTGGTCAGAAGAATTCCGTAATGTTTTAAGTCCACAGAGTTACAACTACTATGAGGGGCAAGAATCAAAATTCATTCTTAATAAGGGAGATCAAATACAATCGATACAGTTTATCAATGTTCAGGGTAAAAAATACGGAGAAATTAATTTTATATACGATCATTTAGGGTTGCTCAGCGGTGAGGTTTGGACATCATTACCGAATGAGTTAGTTATCCGCAGGTTTGCCTATGAAGTAGATATGCTTACGAACCGCAAAGAAATTTGGGAGTATGATCGTAATGGACAAGAATTAAGCCATATAGCTTTAACGCAACCTCCTGCGAGCCAATTGTATAAAACACCACCACCTAGGTATGGCAATCGACTTGATGAGATATCAATTTTATTAGAAGATATTCGAGAGAAAAAATTAAATGTACCTTTTGATGTATTTATACCCAAAACTGACTATGATTTAATGATCTTAACCAATGGCGACAGTTTAATGATCCATTTGGTAGAATTGGGTATACAACGTGTTCAATTTATCATTGTAGGCGAAAAAGATGAATTAACTATGCCCAAGTTTCGAATTGAATCAATCACTTCTAAGTACGGAGAACGCATTTACCCCTAAACTTGCATTGAGATAAACACAGTGGGTAAATTGCCTACTCTATAACCACATACTAGAGGATTGAATGAAGTTTTTGAAACATTATACCTTCACCGCCTTTCTATTTCTTGCATTTGGGTGGTCACAATCCTACCCGCCCCCAACTACGTTAGTAACAATACCTTCTGCTGGTACACTTGTACGTGGCAGTTATGCGATGCAGATGCGGATTCAAAAGAATGGGGGATTTACCACGTCCTTGCGTGCTGGCCTTACTGACCGATTTCAATTTGGTCTTTCATTTGGTTCTGCCAATTTAATTGGAGATGACAGTCTAATATGGTATCCCCGACCTGAAGCACATTTAAAATATCTTCTGATTGATGAGACTGAATCTTCGCCTGGGGTTTCAATGGGATTGGATACACAAGGGATGGGAAATTTTAATTCTGCTGATTCATTGATGCGGTATGATGTAAAGGCTATGGGATTTTTTATGGCCGCCAGCAAAAATTGGGTAACGCCATTAGGAAATCTGGGTATACATGCCGGAACAAACTATAATTTTGCAGAAGTGAATGATGGCGATAAGGATATAAATTATTTTTTCGGAATGGATATAGAATTCAATCCAGAATTGTCCGTGCTAATGGAATATAATGCAGCCCTTAATGAAAATGATATGACAGCCAAGACCATGTCTATCAGTCGCGGAGGTTACTTGAATGCAGCTATTCGGTGGACATTTGTAGAACATCTACATATTGAGATGGATTTTAATAATCTGCTATTTGATGATGAAAAAGTGGATTATTTTCAGCGTGAATTAAAAATTACATATATCGAATATTTCTAATGATTCTAAATTGGTTAATCCCAATTTTATGGATTGGTGGCCTATATGCCCAAACCAATTTAGATAAAGGATTAATCGCTTATAACCGTAAGGCTGAAGGGAGCATTGAGGATCGGGCACAGCCGGCAGCAATTAATGAAGCGATTAAATACTATCAATTTGCTTTAGATGAACCAGATACGGAAATAGATGCTGCTATTGGACTATTAAAATCCTATTACTTTAAAGGGAAATATGTCAGTAGTACAAAAGATGAACAAAAAACAGTTTTTGATAAAGCAATAAGTCTAGCATTAAACTATATAGATCGCTATCCACAGAAGCCCGGTTTTCATTATTGGTATTTAACAAATTTGGGCAGCTGGGCGGAGGTTTATGGCATTCTGACTGCTGCTCGAGAAGGCGTAGCTGATCAAATGAAAGACCATGCTATGAAGATTATTGCATTAGATCCAGAATACGAAGATGGTGGCGGATATCTGATGTTGGGCGCTGTCCATTATAAGTCACCCTATATACCATTTATTTTATCATGGCCTGATAATGAAGAAGCGGTAAAATGGTTGCAAAAAGCATTTACAACTGGCGAAGCGACTCCTGTCCAGAAAGTGTATTTAGCCCAAGCGCTTTATAAAGAAAAACAAAGAAATAAAGCTATTACAATTTTGCAAGAAGTAAGCAACATGACTCCTTCCTTGGTTAAACCTGTTAGCGATTGGGAGCAGATAAAAAAATCCCGAGCTCTATTACAAAAATACCAATAATAATTATTTATCCATGTCTGATTTAAAAGAGAAGCAAATTTCTTCGGAGAAAATCTTTTCTGGTCGATTGATCAACCTGTATTTTGACCAAGTTAAGTTACCCAATGGTAAAACCAGCACTCGCGAATGGATTGACCATCCAGGCGCTGTATGCCTTATTCCCATTTTAGCTGATGGGAATCTATGTTTAATTAGACAATTCCGTTATGGTCCGAGAGAGGAATTCATTGAAATCCCAGCTGGAAAGTTAGATGATGGAGAGGATCCCATGGATTGTGCCTATCGTGAGTTGGAAGAAGAAACGGGATTCAAGGCAAAAAAACTTACTTTTTTAACCAATATTCATCCTGCCATCGGTTTTTGTAATGAAAAGATGTGGATGTACCTGGCTGAAGACTTAGAGAAGACAGAAAATCGACTTGATCAGGATGAATTTCTTGAACTGATTCCTACGCCACTTAATACTGCTTTGGATTGGGTCTTATCTGGTAAAATTACCGATGTAAAAACGGTGATCGGTATTTTGTGGGCCGAACGAATTCTTAAACATTCATAATATTTTTCCACTATGATTAAGGGTCTTTCTAAAAAAGTCAAAGCCAAAGCAAAAGAACTGGGTTTTGAAAAAGTCGGTATTACCAATGCTGAGGCAACTCCCAACGCAAAAAACAACTTGGATCAATGGTTAATGGCCGGCAATCATGCTACAATGGAATGGATGGCCAAAAACAACGAAGTGCGGGGAGATATTCACAAGTACTTTCCTGATGCAATGTCAGTGATTTCTGTGGGGATGAATTATTATGTAGGCAAAAACCAAACTAACATTCAATCTGATTATAAATTTAGTAATTATGCTTGGGGCGAGGATTATCATCAAGTTCTGAAAAAAAAACTGTTTGAATTATTAAAATGGTTAAAAGAAAAAAGTGCAGATATAAATGGTATTGCATGTGTAGATACGTCCCCGGTAATGGATAAAATCTGGGCTCAAAAAGCAGGATTGGGATGGCAGGGAAAGCATACCAATCTGATTACTCGCGATTACGGCAGCTGGCTTTTCCTGGGAGAATTAATTGTAAATACCGAAATGGAATATGATACGCCATTTTACGAAGACCTTTGTGGTACTTGCACCGACTGCATTGATGCATGCCCTACAGAAGCACTAGATTCATATCAGATTGATTCGGGTAAGTGCATTTCTTACCGTTCAATTGAACATCGGGGTAATTTTAATGAGGGAGAGGCAGAGTTGGATAGTTGGATATATGGTTGTGATATTTGCCAGCAAGTCTGTCCCTGGAATGAAAAATTTGGACAGATAAGTAATGAACCTGCTTTTCAGCCTAGACAGGAAATTTTAAATTGGTCAAATGAAGATTGGGTTGCTCTGGATGAAGATCAATTTCGTAAATTGTTCAAAGGTTCAGCAGTAAAACGCACCAAATTTTCTGGTTTAACCAGAAATATTTTAATGAACAGGAATAAAGGTACTGAAAAATAAAATTGATTATGTGCTACTGGATAAATAATAATCAATTTCCATTCTTTCTTACTTTTGTGCCTTTGTATTTCAAAAGAGGTATTTAATATGAAAAAAGTTGGAGTTTTATTATCGGGTTGTGGTGTTAATGATGGGGCAGAAATCCATGAATCTGTGATTACAATGCTAGCACTGGATCGGGCGGATGTGGAAATGATCCTTATGGCGCCTAATATTGATCAAATGCATGTAGTCAACCATTATACGGGGCAGGAAATGGATGAATTTCGGAACGTACTTGTAGAATCTGCTCGGATTGCCAGGGGAGAAATAAAAGATATGGCTGAGGTCACCGGAAACGATATGGATGCCTTGATTATGCCAGGTGGTTTTGGAGTGGCCAAAAATCTATGTGACTATGCCATGGCAGGTGCGGAATGTTCTGTTAATCCTGATGTTTATCGGTTGGTCAGTGAGGTGCACCTTGCCGGTAAGCCGGTTGGTGCAATCTGCATTGCTCCAGCAATGATGGCTAAAATTTTGGGCGAGCAGAATGAGTCCGCTGAAATGACTATTGGTTCTGATGAAGTTACGGCTGAAGATATTAAAAAAATGGGCAGCACGCATATAGCGTGTCCAGTTTCGGAAATGGTAGTGGATAAAAATAATAAACTTGTAAGCACACCGGCCTATATGGAAGCCAAGTCTATCAAAGAAGCGGCAGAAGGGATTGAAAAGCTAGTGGCGGAAGTTTTATCTATGGTTGAATGATAAAAGTTGCCAAACTATCTGAGATTCCTCAATGTGGGAGTAAACTTGTTATGGTGGGGGAAACGCCCGTAGCGCTATTCAATATCAAAGGAAAGATTCATGCCTGGGATAATCGTTGTCCACACCGAGGTGCGTCCTTGGCAGATGGAAATATTACAGAAGAAGTAATTCAATGCAAATTTCACCTTTGGAAATTTGATGTCAATAAAGCTTGTGCGGTAGCGAACCCAGAAATAAAAATAAAATCCTATGCTGTGGAAATACGAAGTGATGGCATTTATTTGGGATCATCTTTGTAGAATGTTAGTAAATTAATAAATCAGTATTATAGTTTTGTTTCAGCCACTGTATTTTTGACTGCTTCTAAGGTATCATTTAAGGCATTTTTTTCTTTTTCTTGTAGTTCAAATTCCAAGATTCTCTCTACTCCACCAGCACCGATTACAGATGGAACTCCAATAAAATATCCATCAATTCCAAATTCTCCTTCACACAAAGATGCACAGGGGATCACTCGTTTTTTATCACGTAAATAAGATTCAGCCATTTCAATGGCCGATTGAGCTGGAGCATAAAAGGCAGATCCATTTCCAAGCAATTTAACGATCTCACCACCAGCAAAACGGGTACGGTCCACAATTTCTTCCAATCGATCGGCAGGGATCAATGTTTCCACAGGAACACCACCAACTGTCGCCAATCTAGTCACAGGGACCATTGTATCGCCGTGTCCTCCAAGGACCAGGCAAGTCACATCCTGAACTGAACAGCCAATCTCCATAGAAATAAAGGTTCGAAATCGCGCACTATCTAATGCACCAGCCATACCTACCACCTTATTTTTGGGGAATCCAGATACTTTATAAAAAGCGTAGACCATTGCATCCAATGGATTAGAGATCACAATGACAAAAGCATTTGGGGCCTGTATTTTGATATTGGTAGCCACATCTTTCATAATCCCCAAGTTGATTTCCAGGAGATCTTCCCGGTTCATACCTGGTTTACGGGGAACCCCAGCAGTAATAATGAATATGTCAGTGTTTTTCAGGTCATTCCAGTCAGAAGTTCCTGAGATATCAGCGTCATAGCCATCATGTGGGCGAAGCTGCATGAGATCCAATGATTTTCCTTGGACCATACCTTCCGCTTTGGGTATATCAAAAATAACGATATCACCCAATTCTTTCTGGGCAGCTAGTAGGGCCAGATTCCCACCGATCTGTCCGCCACCGATTAATGCAATTTTTGGCCGAGACATATTGAGTCCTTTTCCTATTTATTAAAGTAATAATCCATAATGAAATTACATCTATTCGAAAAGTCTATAAATGAAAAACCCCGCCCTACAATGTAGACCGGGGTTTTGTTAGAATGAATTGAAGTTCGTTTTACCCGTTATTAAATACGCTGACAATCTTGCGGTTACGGCCTTGACGCTTAAATTTAACGACACCATCAATGGTTGAAAATAAAGTATCATCACCAGCTCGGCGCACATTGGTACCTGGATGAATTTTTGTACCGCGTTGTTTCAAAATGATTCCACCAGCAAGAATGCTTTGTCCATCAGACACTTTTACTCCTAGCCATTTGGCATTAGAATCACGACCATTTTTAGAGCTGCCTACGCCTTTTTTATGTGCCATAATTAATCTTTCTTCTTTTTGGGTTTGACAGCCTTTTTCTTTGGTACAGCCTTTTTCTTTGGTGCAGCCTTTTTCTTTAGTGCTGAGGTTTTGATCTCATCGATCTGAATCAATGAAAAACTTTGACGGTGCCCATTTTTCCGTTTATAACCTTTTCGCCGTTTTTTCTTAAATACAATCACTTTTCGCTCTCGTCCGTTATCCAGGACGGTTCCAGATATAGATACATCTTTAACTATTGGTTCACCTATCCGAATATTCTTACCGTCATTCATAAGAAGTACTTGATCAAATTTGATCTTTTTTCCGGCTTCTGTGCCCAGACTAGCTACCTTAATTTGGTCACCTTCTGCGACACGGTATTGTTTTCCTGCTATATTTACGATTGCAAACATGATTTTCTCAAAAAAAGCTGGTGAATTTAAGCTGACTCATTCTTGTGTTCAACACCAACGTGTTCAATTTCTTTCTGGCCATTTTTTGTAGATAAAAAACGAAATTCATCACGGGCAATTTCCGGATTTGCCTCAATAGTGATATATGTAAAGTTTTGCCACATTAGTCCCCGCAGGGCTTTTTTATTATCTTTCATAAAATGGGCAATCTCAGGATGAAGTTCCAATTTGAGCCTTAAACTGCGGTGTTTGGATTTATATCTGCGCAGCCAATGGTCAATTCTCGTAAGAAGTGTTTCCCGGGACATAATGCGCCCTGCACCATAGCAAGTCGGACACTCTTCACTCATGGAATCTAATAGGCTTAAACGAATTCTTTGACGGGTCATTTCTAATAGACCGAATTCAGAAATAGGAGAAACAGCTACTTTGGCCCGATCTTTTTTTAATTCCTTACGAAGATCATAATAAATTTTTCGACGATTGGCTTCTTCGCGCATATCAATGAAATCTATGACAACGAGGCCAGATAGATCTCTTAAACGAAGTTGAC
The DNA here is from genome assembly GCA_964468295.1 of uncultured bacterium. Classification (GTDB taxonomy): domain Bacteria; phylum Fidelibacterota; class Marinisomatia; order Marinisomatales; family TCS55; genus TCS55. The sequence continues at coordinate 15,739 of CAYXUK010000003.1, forward strand.
GTGCTACCTCTTTACATGCTTCCAAATTGATTTTCAGTGAATTTTCTTCATGGTTTTTTTTGCCAATAAAACGGCCACTATTTACATCTACAACTACCATTGCTTCAGTCTTTTCAATAATAAGATAAGCCCCACTTTTTAGCCAAACTTTTGGCCTGAGCAGTTTATCTAGTTCCTTTTCGATCCCCATGCTTTCAAAAAGGGGTTGTTTCAGTCTATAATGCTCCAGATGGCTAGCCATATTGGGAGAAATATCTTCTAAATATCCTTGAAGCTTGCGATAAAGCTTTTTGGAATCGATTACAATTTTACTGATATCGGGGGTAAATAAATCTCGGATTACACTAGAGGCAGTTTCTAAATCTTCATAAACCAAAGCCGCCCCTTTTGTCCGGTTACTTTTATTTTGCAATTTTTTCCAATTTTCAATCAAGTTAGAATAATCGTTTTGAATAAGCTCTTCGCTTTTCCCTTCAGCAACCGTACGGACAATTACACCCACTCCTCTTTTTTTCATTGAGGAAACTATTTTCTTTAACCGGCGCCGTTCGTATTTATCCCATATTTTTTTAGATATACCAATATAATTGACATTAGGGACTAGAACCAGTAATCGTCCAGGTAGCGCAATTTCTGTCGTGACGCGGGGACCTTTGCCAGCAAATGCTTCCTTAATTACCTGAACAAATATATCCTGTCCAGATTTTAATTCAACATTGATGTTATCCCGAATCTTTCGCCGATTTTTTTGGGCACCATTTTTACTATTTTTACGTTTGGATGAACGATGGTCATCCTCATCTGAATCTGCCAGGTAGGCAGAATTTTCTATTTCAGAGAAAGGGAGGAATGCATTGATATCATAACCGATATCAACAAAGGCAGCCTGCATACCGGGTAGGACGTTTTCAACTTGTCCTTTATAAATATTTCCCACCATGCGATGGCTTTCCTGCTTCTCGACATACACTTCAACAAGTGTACCATCTTCAACGATAGCAATTCGAGATTCCCCCATACTTTCGCTGATAAAAATCTCATTTTTCATATCCTTACTCCAAAGATTTACCAACTATGGGTTCTTATTATTTTGGATCGGAGATGAAAGGAAGGAAACATTCGGCCCTTCAGCCGAGGTAGAATTCCACAGAACGAATCAATTTAATCTTCTGAAGGTGGAAAAATTTTGCAACTATTTTCGATAGGTCTAAAATCAGACCGAAAAAACTTTTTGGATACTCACCTTCAATTCATCTACATCCAATAAGGAAAATACATAGTGTAACCCAGCTGACCAAGAAATATAACAGATTGATAATAAGTTTGGCTTCGATTCGATTTTACTATTAATTTGGGCTGGTCGTGATTTGCGCCCTATTGCCGCGACATAAAAAAATGGTGCTAAAAAGGTATTCAGCCCCGAGATAGCATCGGGGTTTTTTATTATGAGAAGTATTAGAGAAATATTTAAAAAACGGATCTTAGTGCTGGACGGTGCCATGGGAACCATGGTACAGTCGTACAATTTGTCTGAGGTCGATTTTCGTGGTGAGCGCTTTGTATCGCATTCAAAGGATTTGAAAGGTAACAATGATATTTTGTGCCTTACCCGCCCTGATGTGGTGGCTGAAATTCATCAAGCTTATTTTGATGCAGGTGCTGACATTATCGAAACCAATACTTTTAACGCCAACGCGATTTCCCAGTTAGATTATGCCATGGAAGGCCTAGCCTATGAGATTAATCTGGAAGCAGCAAAGATCGCTAAAACTGTCGCAAAAAACTTCACTGATAAAACGCGCTTTGTAGCCGGTGCACTAGGGCCAACTAACCGCACTGCTTCCCTTGGCCCCGATGTCAATAATCCGGGATTTCGAAATATTTCTTTTGATGAATTACGAGATGCCTATTTTGATCAGGCAAAGGGCCTTTTTGATGGTGGTGTTGACTTTTTTCTGATTGAAACGGTATTTGATACACTGAATTGTAAAGCTGCCTTGTTTGCAGTGCAGGAACTGTTGGAAAATGAAGGGGTGGATATTCCTGTGTTTGTTTCTGGAACCATTACCGATGCCAGTGGGCGCACTCTTTCGGGACAAACAGTGGAAGCTTTTTGGAATTCGGTTCGTCACGCTAATCTCACAGCCATAGGGCTTAACTGTGCACTAGGTGCTGAACAAATCCGTCCTTGGCTGGATGAGTTATCATCGGTAGCAAATACCTATGCATTTGTCTATCCCAATGCGGGGCTTCCCAATGAATTTGGTGAATATGATGAAACACCGGAAAAAATGGCCGAAATTATTCGAGAATTTGCAGAAAGTGGACTGGTAAACCTTGTTGGTGGATGCTGTGGTACAACACCAAACCATATTAAGGCTATTGCAGAAGCGGTGGATGGTATAAAACCGAGAAAAATTCCGATTATTCAACCATTAACTAGATTAAGTGGACTCGAGCCAGTTACTATCCGATCAGATAGCAATTTTGTGAATGTGGGAGAGCGAACCAATGTGACTGGTTCGGCCCGTTTCCAACGTCTGATCAAGGAAGATAATTATGAAGAGGCCCTATCAGTAGCGCGTCAACAGATCGAGAATGGTGCCCAGGTAATTGATGTGAACATGGATGAAGGACTTCTAGACTCGGAACAAGCCATGGAAACTTTTCTGCGGCTGATTGCCTCAGAGCCGGATATCGCTAAAGTACCTGTCATGGTAGACTCTTCCAAATGGACTGTCCTGGAAACAGGGCTGAAAAATCTACAGGGTAAAGGCATTGTCAATTCTATTTCTATGAAAGAGGGTGAGGATGAATTTATTCGCCAGGCCAAAATCATCAAAAATTATGGTGCCGCCGTTATCGTAATGGCCTTTGATAAAAAAGGCCAAGCAGATACTTATGATCGGAAGGTCGAAATTTGTACAAGGGCTTATCATATTTTAACAAAAAAGGTTGGATTTTTACCGGAAGACATCATTTTTGACCCGAATATTTTTGCTGTAGCTACTGGCATTGAAGAACATAACGAATACGGTAAAGCATTTATTGATGCGGCCAAAACGATCAAAGAAACATTACCCGGAGTTCATATTAGTGGTGGTGTAAGTAATCTTTCTTTTTCCTTTCGGGGAAATAACGGTGTCCGTGAAGCTATGCATTCCACATTTTTGTTTCACGCAATTCAGGCGGGGATGGATATGGGGATTGTTAACGCTGGACAACTTACTATTTATAATGAAATTGCACCTGATTTAAAAGAGCGGGTTGAAGATGTTATATTTAATCGTAGAAATGATGCCACAGAAAGACTAGTCGAAATCGCGGAAGGATTCAAGGGTGTTAAAAAAACGCAAGAAAAAGATTTAACATGGCGAAAAAATGCTGTAGAAGAAAGATTAAGTCATGCTCTAGTGAAAGGTATTACCGATTTTGTTGTTGACGACACGGAGGAAGCTCGAAAAGAATATAGCCGTCCAATTGAGGTGATTGAAGGGCCCCTGATGGATGGGATGAACGTGGTGGGAGATTTGTTTGGTAGTGGAAAAATGTTTTTGCCTCAGGTAGTAAAATCGGCACGGGTGATGAAAAAAGCAGTCGCCCATCTTATTCCATTTATTGAAAAAGAAAAAAATGAATTGGGTCTTACCGGTAAATCCAACGGTAAAATTGTCATGGCAACCGTAAAGGGGGATGTCCATGATATAGGAAAAAATATTGTGGGAGTGGTACTTGGTTGTAATGGTTATGATGTAATTGACTTAGGGGTAATGGTTCCATCTGAAAAAATACTATCTACCGCCGAGGACGTAGGTGCTGATATTATCGGTCTTTCAGGGCTGATTACGCCTAGTTTGGATGAAATGGTCCATATAGCCAGTGAAATGGAACGCCTTAAATTTGACATTCCACTGCTCATTGGTGGTGCCACCACCAGCCGCAAGCATACTGCGGTAAAGATCGAAGAAAATTATAGTGGGCCTACAATCCATGTAATCGATGCATCTCGGGCTGTGGGTGTGGTAAGCAAGATCATGAATAAAGATGAAAAAGAAAATTTTGTGGAAAGTGTTCGGAAAGATTTCCAACAAATACGTGTGACTAGAGCTCAAAAAACTGCCATTAAAACGTTATCTCTGGATGATGCGCGGAAACGGAAGATTAAAGTGGATTGGGATAGTTCCCTGGTTCTAAAACCCAAGTTGCAGGGTATAAAAGTATTTAATAATTATCTCCTGGATGAACTGGTAGATTATATTGACTGGTCACCATTTTTTCATGCCTGGGAGTTAAAAGGGGTCTATCCCAAAATATTATCCAACAAAAAGTACGGAGAGGAAGCCCAAAAACTGTTAGATGATGGTAAGTATTTATTGCAGCGGATTGTATCAGAAAAATTATTGACTGCCAAGGCTGTCATTGGTATCTACCCTGCACATGGGGAGAATGAAACGGTTTTTTCAGAAAGCGTTGAATTCAATTTTCCGCGCCAGCAAATCGATAAAGGTAGAAATCAGCCTAATTACAGTCTGGCGGATTTTATTGCACCAAAAGATGATTATTTAGGAATGTTTGCCGTAACTACCGGTCATGGACTGGAAACAATTGTAAAAGATTTTGAGGATCAAAACGATGATTATAACGCTATCATGGCCAAAGTGTTGGCAGATCGTTTAGTGGAGGCCTTAGCGGAAAGGATGCACGAACGGGTCCGGAAAGAATTCTGGGGATATGCTTCTGATGAACAAATGAGTAATGAAGAATTAATTAGAGAAAAATATAAGGGTATACGTCCAGCGCCGGGTTACCCATCTTGCCCTAGTCATAAAGAAAAAGATAAGATTTGGTCATTGCTGGAAGTGACAAAAAATACGGATATTACCTTAACAGAAACTCGAGCCATGTATCCGGCTGCCTCTGTATGCGGGTGGTATTTTTCTCACCCAGAATCACGCTATTTTTCTGTGAGCGATATTGGTTTATAAAGAAGATACGGCCCAATATTGGGAAGACATTTATCTGGAAGATGATGCGGGCTGGGATCTGGGTGGCATTACACCAATTTTTGATAGTATTTCTGATAAGTTAAAACACGGCAAGGTATGTATTGTAGGCTGTGGCCGTGGTTATGATGCGGCTATGTTTGCCCAAAAGGGATTCGATGTTACAGCAGTCGATTTTGCATCTTCAGCAACAACAGCGTTGGAAATAATATCTGAAGAAAAAAATGTGAATGTCCAGATACTCCAGACTGATATGTTTTGCCTAACACCCAAATATGATAATGTTTTTGACTATGTTATTGAGCAAACTTGTTTTTGTGCTGTTAACCCTGAGCGCCGGCAGGAATATGAAAGGCTGGTATACAAAATTCTAAAACCGGGCGGGAAATTAATCGGTCTATGGTTCCCTCTGGATAAGACAATATCAGATGGGGGACCACCATGGGGAACAACCATTGATGAAGTAAAATCCATCTTCAAAAATGATTGGATTATTGAAAACGAAGAATTCCCAGAAAAATCCATTCAACCCAGAAAGAATCGTGAAAAACTTATTATTTTTGAAAAACAATGATTGATTAATCTCTATTTCATTTTTTATTTGCGTAAATCAATCAAATAATCATAGAAATATAGTATTCAAACTAACTTTTGTCATGCATTCTGAATTAAAAATAGCAAAAGAAGCAGCCCTACAGGCTGGGAGTATTATCCTTAATTTTTATAAATCTGATTATGAGATCAAAGATAAAGGGTATCATAATCCTGTTACTACAGCTGATCATGCAGCGGATTTAAGACTAAAAGAGATTCTGATGGAAGCTAGACCGGAATATGGTTGGTTATCAGAAGAATCGATAGATTCCACGGAACGACTAAGTAAAGAACGGGTTTGGGTTGTAGACCCATTGGATGGAACCAAAGAATTCATTGAAGGGGTGTCTAACTTTGTTGTGAGTGTGGCTTTAGTCGAAAATGACGTACCAATTGTAGGTGTTCTATTCAACCCTGTGACAGATGAAATTTTTACTGCAGCTCAAGGTAAAGGGGCTCAATTAAATAGTAAAACCATACAGTGCGTGACAAAAGATAATTTAGAAGATATGGTGATGTTGAATAGTCGATCGGAAACACGTCGGGGGCTTTGGAAACCGTATGCAGGTATATTTGGCCAACTGAAGGCTGTCGGTTCTGTTGCATACAAGCTGGGTCTAACCGCAGCTGGGCATGCCGATATATTCGCAACTCTACGTCCAAAAAATGAATGGGATATTTGTGCCGGGACTTGCATTATTCATGAAGCAGGCGGAAAAGTGATTGACCTAAACGGCAATGATATTAGTTTTAATCAGGAAAAGACCTTGATAGAGCCTGGTTTGATTGCTGGAGATAACCAAGCTGTGGATAAAATATTTAACATACTTACTGCAAAGACATAAAATGACTCAAATACCAAAAGATGCAATTAAGTGTTTAGATAAGGGGTTTGTTCGGCTAGTGGATTCCATGGGTGGTGATAATGCAATTGTTCAAGCCGCTCGCGTCAGCTACGGGAAGGGGACAAGTAAGGTTTCCCAAGATAGGGGGTTGATTCGATATCTAATGCGTCACCGCCATACGACACCCTTTGAAATGGTAGAATTTAAATTCCACTGTAAGATGCCCATTTTTGTAGCTCGACAGTGGGTACGCCATAGAACAGCAAATATTAATGAATATTCACTGCGATATTCAGAAGCAAGAGATGAATTTTATTATCCTGACCCAGCTCAAATTCAATATCAAAGTGCCCTTAATAAGCAGGGACGAGCTGGAAAGGTGCCAAAAAAACTCACAGATAAAGTACTTAAGTATTTTAAGGAAATATCTGAAAAAAGTTTTGATATGTACCAGGAACTAAATGAAGCAGGTCTGGCGCGCGAATTAATTCGTGCCATTCTACCAGTAAATCTTTATACTGAATGGTATTGGAAAAATGATTTGCATAACCTCTTGCATTTTATTGGTTTGCGGTCTGATAGCCATGCTCAGTATGAGATTAGGGTTTTTTCAGATGCGATGGCAGAATCGGTAAAAAAGACAGCACCTCACGCTTGGGAATCCTACCAAGATTATGTTGTAAAAGGAATGCGTTTTTCCCGAATTGAAAAGAGTCTTTTGGAACGAAATTTACCTGACCGCGTTGTTGATGATATTTTAGAAGATCTTGCATATCAAATCACGGCTACCTTAAATAATAATAAACCTCGAAATGAAGCAGATCTTTATCTGTTATATCAAAAGCAGGGTGGAGTTGATTCTGAAGCTGATTTCAAATTGAAATGGGATTCGGGAGAGATCAACATTGGGAATGTACGGGAACTACGTGAGTTTAAACAAAAGTTGGGTAGTTTGAAACACTAGCCAATTAGTGGCAGAGCACACGGAGAAAATGATATATTATTTTTATAACTAAACTCTGTAATCACTGTGGAAAATCCGAAAAAAACATCATCAGTGACTTCGAGGGCAGTATATCAAAAGTAGTTTGAATGGTGTCCTAGATTCCGAGATAATTGAAATATTGCTTAATTTTATCATGTACAGCAATAATTGCAAACGATTGACTATGGAATGATTTAAAAATGTCTATCTTTAACAGAGCAGAAGTTGTTGATCAAAATTTCAAAAAGTTCGTGAAAGAAGGAAAACTCCCTCCAGCTCGTACAGATTTACTACTATCCCAGACCAATATAAAAACGTCAGAACTGGTTTCCATTTTTGAATCTCAAGTATTGAGTAGACATATGGATCTGAAGGCACGGCTCTTGAAAGATGAAGGAAAATGCTATTATACCATTGGAAGTTCTGGGCACGAAGGAAATGCAGTATTTGGAAAAATATTTCCATACACGGATATGGCATTTCTTCATTATCGTAGTGGACCGTTTTTTATTGAGCGATCCAAACAGGTAGCAGGTACCACCCCCATTTATGATATGGCGTTATCGTTCATGGCATCATCAGAAGATCCCATCAGTGGTGGTCGCCATAAAGTCATAGGGAGTAAGGCATTGAACATTCCGCCACAAACTAGTACTATTGCTAGCCATTTTCCTAAAGCTGTGGGAACTGCTTTTTCCATCGATCGGGCGAAAGATTTAGATATTCCGGAGCGCAAGATAAAAAGCGGGAGTATAGTGCTGTGCAGTTTCGGTGATGCTAGTGTAAACCACGCCACAGCATTGAGTGCTTTCAACTCTGCTAGTTGGGTCACCAGCCAAGGTGGCCACATGCCAATTATTTTTATTTGTGAGGACAACGGTACGGGGATTTCTGTCCCTACCGATGATAAGTGGATTGAAAAAAATTTTGCAAATCGTCCAGGGATAGTTTATATCCAGACCGATGGATTCCATCTTATTGATTTGATAATCAAATCACGCAGTGCTGAACAAGATTGCCGAATTAATCGCAGACCCATTTTTCTCCATATGAAAACCGTGCGACTAATGGGCCATGCAGGCTCTGATGTGGAAATCGGCTATCGATCTTTACCAGATATTGTAGAGACTGAATTCAACGATCCGCTACTTCATTCTTCACGAATACTTATGGAAAACCAATGTTTATCTGATGATGATATTTTGAAACTTTATGAATTGTCTCGCAATCAGGTAAGCTATGTTTTTGATGCTTCCACAATTCGGCCAAAACTTGAATCATCTAAAGATGTTATGGCATCCATCACAGTAAATAGAGAAAAAAGAATACTACCAAAACAGCCTAGCACAAAAGAACGAAAATCATTATTTGGTAAAGAATTTAATCGCTTAGAGCAACCCCAGCACATGGCAAAACTCATTAATTATGCCCTGTCTGATATCATGCTTCGATATACAAATACGCTGGTTTTTGGTGAAGATGTGGCCCAGAAAGGTGGTGTTTATCATGTAACTGCGGGATTGTATGATCAATTCGGTTTACGTCGTGTATTTAATAGTCCATTGGATGAAACATCTATCATTGGGTTTGGTATTGGATTTGGTCATAATGGGTTTATCCCAATCCCAGAAATCCAATTTTTAGCTTATCTTCATAATGCAGAGGATCAATTGCGTGGTGAAGCAGCCACATTGCCTTTTTTCTCTGAAGGACGATTCACAAATCCTATGGTGCTTCGTATCCCGGGGCTTGCCTATCAACAAGGGTTTGGGGGTCATTATCATAACGATAATTCGCTCACGGTTTTTAGGGATATCCCTGGGCTGATCCTTGCGGTACCGTCCAACGGTGCTGACGCAGCAAAGATGCTCCGGACAACTGTTCGTGAAGCGTATGAGAACGGACGTATTGTGGTATTTTTAGAACCGATCGCCCTTTACATGATGAAAGACCTTCACGAACTTAAAGATAGAAAATGGAATTTTCAGTATCCGGGGTTAGAGGAAGATATCCCTTTGGGTGAATTCGCTGTATATGGGAAAGGGAAGGCACTAACTATTATCACATATGGGAATGGACTTTATTTATCGCTCCAGGCACAAAGAGAAATTGAGAAAAGATTAAAGAAAAAGATTAAAGTGATTGACTTGCGGTGGTTGTCAGAAATTGATATACAAGGATTGTTAAAGACAATTGGCGCTTGTGTAAATGTGCTTATTGTTGATGAATGTCGCCGAACCGGTTGCCATGGAGAGGGGCTCATGACTCAGTTGGTAAGTGAATCCGAAAGACCGATAAACCTGAAACTGCATGCCGCGGAAGACAGTTTTATTCCACTTGGCGTGGCTGCTACGGCAACGCTTCCCAGCAAAGAATCTATTATCCAGAATGCCTTGGAGTTGATAAATGGCTAAAAAGCGGATTGTAGTTATTTGTCCAGGGCGAGGAACATATACCCGCGAGACTTCGGGCTATTTAAATCCATACGATATCACTATCCAGTCGCAGATCAAATGGATAGATAAACAACGAAAAAATGCAGGTCTTCAAACAATTTCGGAACTGGACGCTTCCACATTTAAAGCGAAGACCCATATGGTAGGTGAAAATGCATCTCCACTGATCTATGCTTGTAGTTTATTAGACTTTCTATCGATCGATCAAAAAAAATATGAGATCACAGCAATTACTGGGAATTCCATGGGATGGTATATCGCTCTGGCGCTGGGTGGTGCTATGTCCAATGAAAATGCCTATCACTTAATCCACACAATGGGATCCATGATGAAAAAAAGAATCATCGGTGGACAAATTATTTATCCAATTGTCAATAAGAATTGGCAACCGGATAGTGCCAAAAAGGATATGGTGCTATCAGAGATCGAAAAAGCAGGTGCCTTTGTATCTATTCATCTAGGAGGATATGTTGTCATTGGTGGTGAAAATAAGGCGCTGGATTTACTCTTAAAAAAACTTACTAAAGATGATAAATATCCATTTCAATTACCTTTTCATGCGGCATTCCATACACCACTTTTGGAGACTGTTTCAAGTAAAGCATTTGAAATGATATCAGAATCCTCATTTCAAAATCCATCTATTCCATTGGTGGATGGCCGAGGAAAAATTTGGTCACCATTTTCAACTGATACACAGGCTCTTCATCAATACACCTTGGGGGATCAAGTAACACAATCCTACGATTTTACTTCAGCTATTACTGTGGCCATCAAGGAATTTTGTCCAGATAAGTTGGTTTTACTTGGTCCGGGAAATACATTGGGTGGTGCAATTGGACAAATTTTGGTTCAAAATAACTGGCAGAAACTAGATTCGAAAAAAGCCTTTTCAGAACGGCAAAATAATGACCCTTATCTAGTTTCAATGGGAATGAAAGAGCAAAAGAGTCTGGTATGCTAAATCATCAAAAGATTGAAATTTTAGATTCGACTTTGAGAGAAGGAGAGCAGACTCCAGGTGTCTCTTTTTCTGTGAAACAAAAAATTGCAATAACAAAACGATTAGATGCTTTTGGTGTGGATTTTATTGAGTTGGGTCACCCAGTAGTTTCTCCTGATGTTTACGAAGCAGTAGAAACATTAAATGATCTTGAATTAAATGCAAAAAAAATGGCTCACGGTAGGGCTAATAAATCAGATATTAATGATATAGCTGCTATTGGTGTAGAATGGATGGGTATATTTTTTGGAACATCACCATTGAGTTTGAAACACAAATTCAATGTAACAAAATCACAAGCATTAAAGCGAATCGAAACCTGCGTAAAGTATGGCAAAGATAAAGGGCTTAAGCTCCGTTTCACAGCAGAAGACGCTAGTCGGACCAATTTAGAGTTTCTAATCCAAGTAGGACAAATGGTCCAGGAGTGTGGAGTCGAGCGTTTTAGCATAGCGGATACAGTGGGTTGTTTAATACCCGTCAAGATGAAAGAACTTGTAACTAATATAAGATCTGAAATAGATCTTCCACTCCATGTGCATTGTCATAATGATTTTGGTTTGGCTACTGCCAATACCATCGCTGCATTGGAGTCAGGTGCTCAGTGTGTGGATGTGACTGTCAACGGGATGGGTGAACGCTGTGGGTTGGCCCCTCTAGCTGAAGTAACCACAATCTTGACAGAGTTGCACAAGGTCAATCACAATTGGGATTTAGGACTGCTTCCCGAATTATCTCAATTGGTTGAATCGTTTTCTGGGCGAACATCTGAGGAAAATAAACCAATCGTGGGGAAAAATGCGTTTACACATAAGGCTGGGTTACATGTTAAAACTGTTATTGAGGAACCAAAATCCTACGAAGCTATTTCGCCAGAAACTGTTTACCGGAAAAGACATATAATTATTGATAAATACACAGGAAAAGCAGCACTCAAAAATAAACTGGAAGTAATGGGAATGCACTTAAAAGACCGGCAATTAAAAGCCACTTTGAAAAAGATAAAAGCGCAGCCAGAAAAAGTGTTTTGGAAAGATGAAGAACTAATATCTCTCGCCAATTCAATTAAAATAAAGGTGTAATTTCCGTCACAATTAATAGGAATTTTCATGAAAGAATTAGGCCCTGATTTTTACAATATTACGGATCTGCTTTCAGAAGAAGAATTACTGATTCAAAAAACAGCCCATGACTTTGTTCAGGCAGAGTTTATGCCAATTATTAATGAGCATTATGAAAATTCCACCTTTCCCATGGAATTAGCTCCTAAACTGGGTGAACTCGGATTTTTGGGATCTTCCCTGCCAGAAAAATCAGGGGGTGCTGGAGTGAGCAATGTGGCTTATGGGCTGATCTTACATGAGCTTGAACGGGGTGATTCCGGATTACGATCTTTTGCCAGCGTACAAGGGGCCTTGGTTATGTATCCCATCCATTCCTATGGTTCTGATGAACAAAAAGCAAAGTGGCTCCCCGAACTAGGCGCTGGTACCAAAATCGGTTGTTTTGGGCTTACCGAACCTAATTTTGGTTCCAATCCAGGGGGTATGGTTACGACCTGTAAAAAGGACGGAGACGATTGGGTAATCAATGGCAGCAAAATATGGATTACCAATGGTTCTGTAGCTGATGTAGCAGTGGTTTGGGCCAAGGACATTGATGGTGTTATTAGAGGATTTTTGCTGGAAAAGGGGATGGACGGATTTTCCGCTCCATTACAACATGGTAAGTTGAGCCTGCGGGCATCAGTCACATCAGAACTGGTCATGGATAACGTTCGTGTTCCCGATTCAGCTATGTTACCGAATATTGAAGGTTTGAAAGGGCCGCTGAGTTGTTTAACCCAAGCTCGCTACGGAATATCTTGGGGTATGGTTGGCGCCGCTGTGGATTGTTACAACACAGCTCTGGAATATTCAAAGGACCGTAAACAATTTTCCAAACCTATTGCTGGTTATCAACTTACTCAAGCCAAACTAGCAGAAATGGTTACTCAGATTACAGAAGGACAACTTTTGATCTATCGCTTGGGTCGGTTAAAAGATGAAGGCAAAATGACCTTTGAGCAAGTGTCCATGGCCAAACGGAAAAACTGTGCTATGGCTCGAGATATCGCCAGGACTTCGCGAGAGATATTGGGAGCGAATGGTATCACTGAAGACTATTCTCCCATCCGGCACATGGCCAATATTGAGTCGGTCTATACTTATGAAGGCACACACGAAATGCATACATTGATTCTTGGTGAAGTAATAACTGGTATAGCGGCATTTGATTCTTAAAGGAAGAATATTATTGTAAGCTTAACGGCTCCGAGAATACAAACTGCAAAAATTCTAAGATTAATTTAAATATCGTGTTTAAAGCCTTTACTGACCGATTTGTCCCCGTTTCACAAAAATCGGCACTGATTTACCGTGCAAAAATTGGTGTATTCCAGGGTTGGGTGTCCGTTTGGTTAAACGTTTTATTATTTATTATAAAAATGGTTATTGGACTGATGGTAGGTGCCGTTAGTGTGATTGCTGATGCAATCCACACTTTGTTTGATGTCATTTCATCTTCTATCGTAATCTGGGGTTTTAAGCAGGCTGAAAAGCCGGCCGATGTTGAACATCCATATGGTCATGGCCGAGCCGAATATATTGCCACTTTGATTATTGCTACATTATTGTGTGTAGCAGGTATAGAATTCATCGAAGTGGCCATTGATCGGATCCGAAACCCGAAAGCTGTCGAAGCAGAATGGTGGATGATAGTTGTTCTTTCAATAACTATTGTGTTAAATGAGATTACAGCCCGTTACGCAGAATTTCTTTCATCCAAGATCGCTTCCAGTACCCTTCATGCCGATGCTTGGCACCACCGTACCGATGCTATATCGAGTCTTTTAGTTGTGGTTGCTTTGATTGCAGGTATTTATGGTTATCCGGCCATCGATGGATGGGCCGGCTTAGCAGTGTCTTTGTTTCTAATTTTTACTGGTTTTGAAATTGCTCGAGATGCAATTGATGATCTCATTGGGAAACCACCCACAATGGAAGAAGTAGAAAACGTTCGGCAAATCGTATTGGGTGTTGAGGGCGTTTTAGGCGCTCATGATATTACTATCCATAGTTATGGACATGATAAATTTGTGAGTCTTCATGCAGAAATTGATGCTTCTGAAACTACAGCCGTGGCCCATGATATTTCTGAGGAAATTGAAACACGTCTTGAAAAAGCCATAGGAGTGGAGCCTACTGTACACATGGACCCGGTTCATCCAAAAAATCCTATGGTAAAAGATATCACCATCTATTTAGATAAAGTCTGGTCAAAAGATGATCGGATTACTGATATCCATGATATCCGAGTTGTAAATACAGAAAACTATCATTTAATTCTTTTTGGGATAAATGTAAAAGCTGATTTAAGCCAGAAGCAGATTGTAGAATGTTGTCAGTCTTTAGAAGATGATTTAAAACGTAAATTTGATGGATTTGAGATTAATATCAAAGTATCGCCTCTGCATCGTTATTGATCAATTAATTTCTCCTGAATGAAATTGGGTTTCTTTTCCTTCTACCTCAATTACTGCCGACCCTGATTTACCCAGTGATTTAAATATTCCAGAAACAATTTCATTTCCATTGTGGAACTGAATTTCTTCTTTCAAATGACCGCAAACAGCTTCCCATTCAAATTGTATTTGCTCTTTATTTTTGGGAAGGCCGGTAATCCATGGTTCCAATTCGTTCACAATTTCAGCCAGGACCCTTTCTCTTTGGTAAAACTTACCAGATGCTATATGCAAGGAATTGGCAATTGATTGAATTGTAGGGTTAAAATCTTCTTTGGTCTCATTTACATTAAGACCAATACCTATTACAATTTGATTGAGAAAATTTCCTTTAACTTTTGATTCACAAAGTATGCCACCGATTTTTTTGCCATTTAATAACAGATCATTGGGCCATTTTAATTTTACTGATGTATCAAATTTTACCAGAGCTTTTTGAATAGCAATTCCGGTAAGTATAGGTATCCACCCAGAAATCACTGGATCTAAATCAGAAAAAAGTATGATAGAAAATGTGAGGCTTTTATCTGGGGATGCGTACCATTTTTGATCAAAGCGACCCCTCCCATTATATTGGTTATCGGTAATTAAAAGGGCGCCCGATTGAGCGCCCTCATCAATGATTTCCCAAGCTTCAGAGTTGGTGGACTCAAGCCGCCCATAGTATTCGATCTGCCTACCAAGAGACCTGGTTTTTAAATTGGCCTGAACCAGGTTGGTAAAGATCATATTAATTTATGCGTTAGGGTCTAGTTTTTCCCGAAGTTTCAGGGTCATACCTGGGGTAAGAATACCAGAATTAGCTTTAATAGTTTCTTCATTATCCCAAAGTAGAATAATCCAAGATTTCGCATCACCGTATTTTTCTCCAGATATATTCCAAAGGTTATCTCCAGATTTCACGGTGTAAGCAAAATAAATTGGTTCTAGTGTTTTTGCTGAAACGCGTTCCTTTTGAATATTTAGAAAATTGTAGGGATATATGATATTTGGATTATTCCCAATATCATCTTTATTCCAAGAATAGATATTTCGCCATAAACGAAAATCGCCATATTCTTTTTTGGCAATTTTAATCAAGTAATCATCAGGAAGAACCATATATTTTTCCCATGCAAAATCAGGGAATAGAACTTCTGGATCGATCTTAATTTCATTTTGCTGTTGCTCAGGAACTGTGTTTTTATCCGTATCCATATCAATAACAGGACCATGTTCCTGTTCAGATGCGAAAGTAGCTTCTTGTGGAACAGGTAAATTCGCCCTTTCAAACTCACTCGAATTTTGTGCAGATTCAGTATCCTGTAGTTCCAGAGGCGGGGCAGACTGTTTACCGCATGAAACAAAAAAGAATACCATTAAGAGTAATGTAGATTTTTTCATTTAACGATCCTTTATAACGAGGTTAAATATTAATATCTAATGATTTTTTATAAAAACGAAACAAAGCAAAGCAATGCATGTTCCAAATATGTATTATTTTAGTTATTTCGCTTCATGAAATTCTACTAAATATATTGAAGAAAAAAAAGTTTAAGTTTGCACAAATTCACCGAATTGTTTTCTAAAAACATCTGCTATTTCTCCCAATGTACACTCTGCACGCACACAATCAATGATTGCAGGCATAAGGTTTTTCTGGCTTTTCGCATGCGTTTCTAATTTTGATAATTTGGTATTGACAGTATCATTATCTCGGTTCTTTTTTACTGCTTTTACACCTTCAATCTGCTTATGGACTGAGGCCTGATCAATATCTTGTAAAACTGGTTCTGGTTCGTCATCTTCTACATAAGCATTAACACCAACAATTTTTGTTTTTTCATTATCAATTGATTGTTGGTATGCATAAGCACTTTTAGCAATCTCATTTTGGATCCATCCAGTTTCAATAGATGAAATTGTACCACCTTTGGCATCAATTTTTTCAATGATTGACATAGCCTCATTTTCTAATTCGGACGTTAATTGTTCGATCACCTCACTTCCGCCCATGGGATCGGTAAATTGAGTTATGCCCGATTCATGGGCAATGATTTGTTGGGTACGCAACGCCAGTTTAGCCGAATGATCAGTTGGGAGCGCCAATGCTTCATCGAAAGCATTAGTGTGCAGAGATTGAGTGCCCCCTAAAACTGCCGATAAGGCCTGTATAGTCGTTCGAGTTATATTATTATCCACTTGCTGGGCGGTAAGCGTTGAACCGCCGGTTTGGGTATGAAAACGGCATAACATAGCTTTATCGTTGGTTGCTTTAAATCGATTTTTCATGATTGTTGCCCATAAACGGCGTGCAGCGCGGAATTTTGCTATTTCAGTCAGAAAATCGTTATGGGCGTTAAAGAAGAAGGATAGTTGCTTCCCAAATACATCAACTTTCAACCCTTTATCAATGGCAGCCTGTACATAAGCAATCCCATTTGAAATTGTAAATGCCAATTCTTGAGCAGCAGTAGATCCGGCTTCACGAATATGATATCCTGAAATTGAAATAGTGTTCCATTTCGGTACATGATCAGAGCAGAATGCAAAAATATCCGTTATCAACCGCATTGATGCTTCTGGTGGATAGATATAGGTACCACGGGCGATGTATTCTTTTAGTATATCATTCTGAACTGTACCACGTATTTTTTCAATAGAAATATTTTTTCGTTCTGCAGTGACAATATAAAGAGCAAGCAATGTAGCCGCAGTTGCGTTAATGGTCATAGAAGTTGAAACCTGGTCAAGCGGAATACCATCAAATAATCTTTCCATATCATTGATAGAGGAAATGGGTACACCCACTTTTCCTACCTCACCTTCAGCCATTGGGTGATCGGAATCATAACCGATTTGAGTAGGAAGATCAAAGGCTACCGAAAGGCCGGAAACTCCCTGATTCAATAAATAACGATAACGCTCGTTTGATTCTTTTGCGGAAGTAAAACCGGAATATTGGCGCATAGTCCAAAAACGCTCTTTGTACATTTCAGGATAGATTCCACGGGTGAAAGGAAACTGGCCCGCTTTTTCAGCCATTATTTGATGCCCCGTTCTTTTTTAATATTTTGATAGGCGTCATTCAGCGCTTTGAATTTTTCTTCAGCCAAATTTTTTAAATCCTCTCCCAAATGTGCAACCTTGTCGGGATGGTATTTTGCGGCCATTTTACGGTAAGTTTTCTTCACTTCATTATCTGTGTCGGATGATTTTAATCCCAGGATCTTATAGTCGGAAAGTGTGTCCTTAAAAAACATGGCTTGGATTGAATCAAAATCATTATCATTGATATTCAAATAGCGACCAATTGTA
This sequence comes from uncultured bacterium, assembly GCA_964468295.1. GTDB lineage: Bacteria > Fidelibacterota > Marinisomatia > Marinisomatales > TCS55 > TCS55. Next base: position 33,484 of record CAYXUK010000003.1, read on the forward strand.
TGAATGACTTTGACTTCATCGGGATGAACATTGCCGTCTGATTTCGAAAGCCCAAATAGCACATGAATAAGTTCCAATCGGCTGGGATGATCCATAGACCGAACGATCTGACGGCAGACATCCCGCAAGGGATAATCCTGCTTAATAATATCTTTAAATAAGGTCATGAAATCCTGGACCTGGTTCCGATTGAATTGCTTAGACAAAAATTGCTTTACATAATCAAGTTCTGATTTCAGCATTTGTTTGTCCGCTTTCATTACGGCTCCAAATAGAACCAATAGTGAAACGATGAAATCACCCGGTTGTGTTTGCGGGTAGACCTGAGATTGATAAGCGCCCCCATATGATGTAAATGTTGAACCTCCCTGCTGACCAGACATGCCGGCTAAAGAGTAACCGATGATAGCTCCAATGGGTCCACCCAGTGCCCAGCCGAGGCCTCCCCACAACATTTTTTTACCAACACTCACGTAATTTTATCCTTTCAAGAGTTGGCAAAGTTAATACTATTTTCTTTTCCTTCAGAATGCAGAAGAAACCAAGGTAAACTAATTTTGGAAATTTCAAAGAAAACAAAAGCGGCATTATGGTGGAACCGCTTGAGTACAAAAAAAGATTTGGGATCAGAAACGATGTCTATTTCAGTAAATGGCAGGCGTGCGCTTCGATATCTTATCATTCTTCCTGAACATACGACGCAATCTGAATTGGCAAAAAGATTTGTATTTTCTATGCGGAATGCACTTGGTCCGGAAGGGATAAGCCAGATAAGAATACTAGGTCCAGCAAATGTTGGAAATCTGATTAATCTCGAAGACTTTAATGATTTTATTTTATATTCAGAATCAGACTTAAACCGTTGGGGTTTGCCGGGGAAAGAATTGATTTGGACCTGCCAGCGGATCAAGGTTGATGCCGTTTTAGATCTCAATCAAGAATTCGCTCCCATTTCTGCTACGATCTGTTCTAAAATAATTGCACCTTTAAAAGTGGGATTCTTTAGTGATGAAGGAGAAAATTATTATAATATTATGATACAACGATATGGAACTGATTTAGTAGAAAGTGGTTTTAAGGAAATATTTCAAATAATGGGTATAGGATGAATATATTTGTTTATGAAGATCTGTCGGCGATGAATTTTGACCCGATTTCCCACACCAGAGCAACATTTGATATTCGCATAGGAGCAGAAACTTTTTTAGATCGTATTCAATCTATTTTCCCCGATTCAAACATATCCCTCATTGTTAGAGATGAATTGAAAAACGTGACAATGGAAAGACACCCTGGATTTTCTGTAAATCCCAGTTCTGTTCAAGATGGTTTATGGCTATTAGGCAATGTAATCTGGGATAAAGTGGATATAAAATCATTACTAAGGGCGAACAACGCTTTTTATTTTGATAAAAAACTTGTAGGTGCAAATTTATCGAAAGAACTGGGAGAAAATTGGATAAAAAAAGATGGCCCAGCGCAAGGTAGCCCATCAATTGGAAATAAAGAAAAGGTTAAATCGTTTTATTGTCAATATCTCTGGGATATTTTAGATCACCTTCCGCATACAATTTTGTATGAATCCGTAGATTATAGGAATCATTTGGATCCAAAAAAATATCCGGGTGCGATTTTTATGAACTCCGATGAAATTTTTGCTGGAGATGCAACTATTCAGCCGTCAGCCTTGATCAATGCTGAAAAGGGACCCGTAATTATCGATGATGGAGTTTTAATATATGGTCATACTTATTTAGAAGGCCCTATTTATATTGGGCGCGATTCTATGATTAAGCCATTCACGCAGATAATAAATTCTGTAATTGGCCCATCTTGTAAAATTGGTGGAGAAATAAATACAGTAATAATTCAGGGCTTTTCCAATAAAGTACATGAAGGCCACTTGGGGGATGCTTTTTTAGGCGAATGGGTAAATCTTGGCGCTGGAACCATCAACAGTAACCTGAAAAATAATTATATATCAGTGAAGGTGGAAATTAATGGGAAAAGTATTGATACAGGCAGTTTACACGTTGGATGTTTTATTGGTGATCATGTAAAAACAGCTGTTGGAACGGTCATAAATACAGGTACAGTTGTTGGTCCAGGCTCAATGATCGCCACCAACGGATTTCCTACAAAGACAATACGTCCATTTACCTGGTATGTAAATGGGGCCCATCAAAAAGTAATACTTGACAAGTTCTTTAAAACAACATATCATGTAAAAGAAAGACGAGATAAGAAACTGAGCGTGGCAGAAAAAGCATTGTTGGAGAAAATACAAAAAAACCGGTAAAAAATGTTGGCGTGTGAAATGACATCTGCTATATTCGTCTCCCATTTCAGAGGGAAAAACCCATGTTAGAAGGTATAATTTGTCCAGTATGTGAAACCACTTTGGAAGAAGTGGATTTGAAAGAATCGCTTACATGCAAAAATTGTAAGTCCGATCTAAAAGATAGAAAATATCTGGACTTCCTGGAATTTCTAATGGCCAATGGTTTGGTAGAAGATCTGGATTTTTTTGATCCAAAAGTATATAGTGAAGATGTAGAGCGTCTTGAACCAGATGACGAGGAAGATGTTGATCCGGCAGAATTCGAAAAGAAAAAAGATATCTTCAGTCTATATGAGGGTGAAATGGAGATGTATAAGCAAAAAGCAAAAGATGATGAAATTAAAGGTTATGAAGACTTTGAAGGAATCGAAGAAGAATGGGAAGATTTCAATCAGAGTAAAACCAAATCAAAGTCCAAGTAAGAGTACAAAATAATTATGGAAGAAAATAAAAATATTCAACAAATTAATATTGAGCTCACCCAAGAAGTGAGTGAAGGGGAATATGCTAATTTCGTTGTGGTCACTCATTCACCAGCGGAATTTGTCATGGATTTTACGAAAATTCTACCTGGTGTTACGAAGGCACGAGTCCATTCGAGGGTCATTATGGCGCCACAGCATACTAAAGCATTTTTAACAGCTTTGAACGATAATATTAAACGTTATGAGCAAAAAAATGGAGAAATTGCGACTCCTGCACAAGATGGATTTGGCGATTATCCTGCTACACCGCCAGAGGGTTCACTTCCGAACTAGTAGATCACCCAATCTGCACCCCGTTTTAATTCTCTCATTTTAATGATCACCCAAACGCTGAGTATGATCCAGGCCAGACTGTATCCCAATAATCCACCAAATAGAATATCAGCTGGATAATGAACCCCTACATAGACTCGGCTGAATGCAACTAGAGTAGCGATTGTAAAGAACACTGCTTTATAGCGGGGATAGAAATAATTGAAAACTACTGCTGCTGCAAAAATGTTTGCCGCATGAGAAGAAACAAATCCGAATTTTCCTCCTTTGCCCATTAGAATACGTATTCCTTCTGTTAATTCATGACTGGGCCTGAGTCGTCCAAAAAATGGTTTAAAAATCTGGGCAGATATGGCATCAGCCAATCCAACAGAAACAATTAATATTACGGCAGTAATCTGTCCGCGTCTACCCCCCTTGATCAGTAAAAATAGAATAGTTCCCAAAATAGGAATAACCCAAATATTTTGATTAGTAATGATTGGCATAATAAGATCAAAAAGAGGGTTAGCTATTGTAGAGTTGAAAAAACGAAAAACCGCCTTATCAATATTAATTAAGTATTCTAGCATGCTTGAAATTTAACTTTTCTTCAATATTAGAAAACACTTGCTCAGAGTATAATGCTGAGATAATTTTTCCTCTATTTTGGCAGGACCGTTGTAAAAGAAACCTGGTTGTTCCCCCGCTCCCAGGATTCCTACGGTCCTGCTTCAATTTTAAACACAAATAAGCCCCCAAAGTAATTTGGAGGCTTTTGACTTATTGCCCTGCATAATGCACTAAAATCCAGCACCAATTTTTTGTGCAATATATTATATCTATTCTTTGCGACTAATATCTAAAGCGAACCGTGCAATCAACGGAATAGCCTCTCCAAAAAAAGCGAATCGCTTATCTTTGGTCTGTCCACGAACATAGCGGATATAGATTTGGGCCGCAATCCCTACCAATCGAAACAATCCCAAAATGTGATAAAAGGAAATGTGTGCAATATCCCGCCCACTTTTTTCAGCATAACGAGCAACTAATTGATCTCTAGACAAAAATGATCCATCTGACGGCATCATTTGAACTGATTTAAAAAAGGGGAGATCTTCCGGATCTCTCCAGTAGCATAGAAGGGAGCCCACATCAGAAAGCGGATCACCTAATGTGCACATATCCCAATCAAAAACAGCAACTAATTGATCTGGGTTTTCAAATGAGAACATGGCATTATCAAGTTTGTAATCATTATGTACAAGGGTATGATCCGATGAGTCTGGGAGGTTTGATATAAGCCATCTGTATAATGCTTCCACATCTGGGATTTCCTGATTTTTTGCTGCTGTCCACCGTTTATACCAACCTTCAACTTGCCGCTCAATAAATCCTTCTGTTTTTCCCAGTGTTTGAAGTCCCAATTTTTGGTAGTCGACCCTGTGCAAATCCGCCAAAGTATCAACTAAGGCCATGCTCATCCGTGCGCCAGCATCGTTCATTTTGGAAAATTCATCTGGCATATTTGATCGAACAACCAGGCCATGACGGCGTTCCATAATAAAAAAGGGTGCACCAACAATATCTGTATTTTCTTCAAATAAAAAGGCTTTGGGTGCTTTAGGGAATGATTGATGAAGCACAGAAAGAACGCTGTATTCCCGTTCCATATCATGCGCTCCTGGAGCAACTGGGCCTAGAGGCGGGCGTCGCAACACATATTCATGGGTGCCGTAGTCCAGATGATAGGTCAGATTTGCTTTACCGCCAGGGAACTGTCTTACGGTCAGCGGCTGATCAGATCCAGTTAGCTTTCCATGAAGGTATTCCGCCAGTTTTTGTTCATCTAAGGCCTCATCCGGGCGGACAGGAATTGTATCAGCTGTCAGGCTCATAGGATTTTAAAATATGCCGCGCCGCCGCCATTTTATGGACTTCATCAGGACCATCGTAGATGCGGGCGCCTCGTTCATGGCGATACCACACGGCCAATGGTGTATCATCTGTGATTCCCAGCGCACCATGTGTCTGGATGGCTCGATCCAAAACTTGGCCTAAGGTTTTTGCCGTGTGAAACTTGATCATGGAAATTTCTGCTCTGGCAGCATGTGCACCCTCTGTATCAATTTTTTGGGCGCATTCTAAAACAAGGAGACGGCTTGCATCAATTTCTGCTCTGGATTCTGCGATCCAACTTCGGATCACAGATTGATCAGCAAGGGTAGACTTTGGGGTAATTTTTCGGTCTGTTGCCCGTTGGCACATGAGATCAAAGGACCGTTCGCAGATACCGATCCAGCGCATGCAGTGGT
>CAYXUK010000003.1:38976-43635 GCA_964468295.1 uncultured bacterium
TTTGAGATATTTAAAAGTGTGCGTTGAGTTTCAAAGTTATATGCCGCCCCAATTTGGGCCCACCAATAATTTCACGGTGGACGTCATCATTTATATTATTAATGTTTAACAGCAGGTCATAGCGTTCATTAAATTTGTAGCCCAGCATACCATCTATGACAAGGTAGCTTTCAATGGTACCAAAATGCACACCAGCGGACCATTCAAATTCAGGTATATATCGAAATCCTAAATTCCCCAAAAATCCTTTCTCTGCCATGTAAGTCAGTTTGGCATTCAACTTAAATCTGGGCGCATTAATCGGGTCAAGATTACCGGTCAATTTATTATAGTATCCTTTTCTCCCCAGTAGAGAGAAATTTACATCAGCACTAATTCTTTCCGTAATAAAAGCATAAAGACTGGCATCCAATCCCCACATGTTTACTCTTCCATAACTTATATAGGTAAGTGCCAGTGGAGGCGAAACAGGAAACTTGTCATCGGTATACCAGGCACCAAGGGTGTCTCCATTTGCACCAAATTCAAGCCAAGATCCTGATCGATACTCCTTAGGAACCTTCCAGTAATCAGAGCCAATATTATTCCAGTCTGCGCTGCCGTATGCAACCCAATGGCTGCCAGCAATGCCATCCCCTCCATCGACCCAGTTGCTTCTTTCCTTAAGGCTAATCACGCCAAGAATTAAAGGATCTGGATCATCAACAGCGTAGAAACCACTTGATGTATCTAATGCCACTGGTGTTACCCAGGTGAGGTCACTGACAAAATCACTATAGGTACTGTTATAGACATCAAATGTCATGCGAAGACGGTCCGTAATGAGACCAGTATAACCGAATTCATAAGTCCAGATCACTTCTGGCTTTATCGGATCGATGCTCCGGTAGTCTTCCGCATCGACAAACTGTCCTGGCCTTCCTAAAACACTTGGAATGTATAATACCGAATTTTCTGGCATTTCAGTGAGCCTGAATTCAGTTTTTGATCCGGCGCGCACATCAAACATCATGAGTCTATCATTATCACTTCTAAAAAAGGTATAACCATCGGCATTTCCCACTGCCTTCACCGAGAAAATGGAATATTGCGCCGCTTTTACATCCAGGTAAAGCCCCTGGGAGGAAGGTGAATTAAATGCTTTGGCAGCTGTCAGGCGGAAAGTGTGTTCTTGATTGGGTTTATATAATAGACCCACTTTCGGCGACATTTGAATCCCATACTTCATTGTTTCCCCGGAAAGGGGATCTTCGAGAAACGTAAACCCATTCGAATCTATCTGGCCACTGTGAAGGTCAATCCGGTTGGAAAGAATCAGTTCAAATTTTTCATTCAATTTTGTCTGGGTTTGTGCATATAAACCGTACTCATTGGTCACGAACAATTCATCCCATTCGTCTATCTTGCCATCTTTATCGTTATCTTTGCCGTCTCGTTTAAAACTTGCGGGATTTCTGCCACCCGTACCATCAGGCAATATCGTTCCAAAGGTTTCCGGCATGGTGCGCTGGTAGTCCATTCCCCAGACAAACCTTGTATTACCAAAGCTTGGAAACTCTAAGGAATGTTGCAATTGAAAATGGAAAAAAGTGGAGCGGTCCACCACAATTTCACCCGTTCTCAAATTTCGGGTAACGCCAGAGTTGCTGGTGTTTAAATAAGCCTGCGCAAACCAGTTTTTATATACCCAGCGTCCTTGGTAGAAACGGTAGACCCAGTCATAGGCGAGGTAGCGTCCGATACCAGTGATATTTATATTGGTTGCTTGAGCATGTCCAAAGTTCAAGCTGACAAAATGATCTTTTGAAAAGTCATAATCAAAGCGGAGATCGACACGCTGGTTACCAATGTTAAAATCCGGTAGATCTTTATATCCATCTTGGTTTCGATCTTCAACGATATTGTCACCTTTTTTGTATGTGGTGTCTACGATGCCGTCGCCGTCACGGTCGACTTCGATATCCCAACCATTCCACCAGGCTAAATCATCTGCGAAAAAATCATCCAGAAGATCACCGTCTCCTGTCTCTTCAATCCACTGGCTGTAATGGTTTCTTTTTTCCGCATCTTCAATGTATTCCCAATCATATGCGGTAAAATTCACGAATGACATTTTATAACTGAAATTTTTCATGTGTCCGGCATGTCGGGCCTGAATTTTATTGAACTGACGTGTTCCAGTTGTATAACCAATTGTACTCCCTAATGATTCCATGGGTCGCTTGGATATGATATTTACTACTCCAGCGTGGGCATTGGGGCCGTAAAGGGCCGAGGAGGGGCCTAAAACCACTTCGATTTGACTGACATCATCGGAGGTAAGTGGAATTACATTATAAGCAATCAGACGCAAAGATGGGACATTGGCCATGCGTCCATCGGTCAGGGTCAACAATCGGCTGGAAAAACTGGAATTAAACCCGCGGGCACTGAGGTTATAACTGTCCAGTCCTGAAGCCGTAAAATCAATCCCTTTTATGTTTTTAAAGTAGTCTCCCAGATTCGGGTTACTGGCGCTGCGAATTTTTAGCTCTGAGATCACCGATATGGCTGCAGGCGCATCCGTAATCCTTTCTCTTCTTCCACGGCTGGCAGTGACCACGTATTCATCTAGTTGAATCGCAGCAACAGCAAGTTGAAAATTTGATTCTACCGCGGTTTCTCCATCAGAAATTTCCAGGGTTTTATTTTCTCTTCGGTAACCGATATAGGTAACTTTTATTTCATAGGATCCAGGCGGGATATTTTCGATGGTATAATTTCCTTCGAAATCGCTGGCCGCACCGGTATTGATCTTTCCGCCGGTGATTACCACATTCGCTCCAATGAGGGGATTTCCATTGGCGGCAGCGGTAATTTTGCCGGTAACAGTTGCATTTTGAGAAAAAGCAACTGTTAGGGTCATGATCAATAAAGCGATCGATTTTTTCATAATTAATCTACTTTTTCCTGTTTCAAATTAAAATGGGGGTGGTTTTGGAAACCACCCCCATTTTGATGAACGATACACTTAAAGAGTATCAAAGATGCTTAATTTGCTGCTCTTTCGAATGTTGAGCTAAAAGTAATTGTTTCATTATGTGGGAAACAGACCCCTGTAGGGAAATGATAGGTCAATTTTCCACCAAGCGCAGCTGTTGCTGCTCCACCACTCAAATCAAGATCATGGCCACTGTCATTCGTGAATACTACTGCACCAGTTGCAGCTGATACAAGAAGAGAGTAAGGTAGACTAAGGACTTGTGTTGTAGAAGTGGGATTTGTCGCCATATAGTAAGCTAAATCAGCTGATGTAATAGCGCCATCTTGATCCACATCTGCGACTGTAATTAAACCTCCAGTAGCAGCCGCTGCTAAATACGCCAATTCACCTTGAACTACTAATGCATAGGCAGTTAAATACGTGCCCCAAGAAGCTAATGCTGCTACACCGCCAATATATCCTTCTGCTGCAGATGCACCACCAGTAGTATCACCAATAATGCCTGAAGGTGTGCCAACTGGCAATTCAAATATGCCTGTGGCTCCGCGATCAGCTGCTTCATCCCAGGTATCTTTCACTTCAGCATAAAGCACGTCGTGAGCATCCCGGTCATAAAAGTCTATTGACAGTACAGAAGAGTCTGCTACATTGTACGTTCCATCTGGAAATGGAGGCAGCACTTGATCGCCAAGATTAATATCCGGCGCGATTGAAAAATTACCTGCTTTGACCACCCCAGTTCTTGTGTTCTTATTAACGTAATATAAACCCTGGTCATCAATCGGTGCGACTGTAGGTGAAGTACGGCAGTTAATATCATCCAGGCGAGTGGTCGGGTATGTACCTTTTAGGGTATAGGTAGCACCCGCTCCTACTGTTGCAGCATCCTGAGCGGTGAGTGTCATAGCAATTGAGAATGCAGCCAGTGTTGCTTTATTGTATGAAGCTACCTGAGGAAAGCCCGGCATTGGATAATCTTGCTTCAAAGTAAATATTGTCTGTGCGCCTGTTTCTGCCGGTAAGCCTAATGCTGCTGCATCTTTCCAATAAGCAACTTTATTTATGCTATCAACACCAGTTGGCATATCAGCCGAACGCGCATAAGTACCATCAAGCCCAGTTAGTGTCCATGTGCCTACAATGTCTCCATTGTTAACAAGAACTTCTTCTATTACTTTTACATCTTCTTTTGCGTCTTCACAAGCGCTGAATATCATAACGCTCATCAAGGCGCCTGTAAAAATCTTATACAGTTTTGAGTTCATCACTTCTCCTTTGATTATTTGATTAAATGTTCGTTCATATTTGTTGTAATTCCTCGGTGGAAAAACTTTATTAACCCGTTACAAGGTACATCTATCCAAAATTTGGTTCAAATCTTTTTTTATTGGCAGTTTTTAATGATTTAAATCGGATTAAAAGTGTGTGTCTAGAATCTAATTTTAAGTTTGTTGATTGGAAATAAATAAAAAATGGGGCGGCTAATAAACCGCCCCATTTTTATGAATAATACACCTAGTTGGTGTTCAATTTTCTTATTCTACGCGTTCAAAATCCGCGGTAAAGGTAATTGTTTCATTATGCGGAAAACAGGTTCCGGTTGAGAACACATAGGTCATTTTACCACCGGCAGCTATTGTTGCTGCTCCACCAGATATATCCATATCATGGTCGCT
>CAYXUK010000004.1:0-37679 GCA_964468295.1 uncultured bacterium
CTAGTAGCTGTATCTAATGTTGTCGCCGCAAATGAGATTACCAAGACTGCCATTAATGTATTTGCTACAATGGTTGGAATACCTAAAGTTTGAATTAATGCACCACCACCTAAAACAAAAGCAGCGGCCTTATTCTCACTGGCATGGGCCCATGTATCATAGTAAACATTCCAATTCAAATCTGTAACGGGACCTACTGCAGGTAAATTGGAATTGGTAACTAATGCAATCCCAGCCACAGCAGATATGGTTGAAGCCAATGCAAGTGTTCCTTCTCCAATCATCCCACCATAACCTACCAACCTTGCATCCGACAACTTTTCCAATTGTTTTGAGGATGTACCGGAAGCAACCAAGCCATGAAACCCACTGATTGCACCGCATGCAATCGTAACAAAAAGCAATGGAAATATTCCTGGCACATCAGGCTCAGATAAAGACCGGATGGCAGGAGCATCCACCACCGGTTGCGAAATAAAAATACCAAGAAATAATAATCCCAATCCAACAAATAACTGATGACTGTTAATAAAGTCCCTCGGTTGCAACAAGGTCCAAACTGGTAACAAACTTGCAATCCCTGAATAAATAAACAACATTATTATCCATAAGTTTTTGGCATCCTTTACCGCCATGGTTGTAGTTAGATCAACCGGTGCCTTAGTACCTACCCAAACAAAAAAGTACAATAGAGCCAATGCAAACAACGATGGAATCAGTATATCGATTTTCTTTTTATAGATAAGAAATCCCATGATGATAGCGATAATAATTTCAATATTGATTGGAATGACAGAAGACGGGATAGCGACAAATAAATCGGCAATTACCATGGCAAAAACAGCCAAGATAAGCCAAATCAAAAGAATCACGAATGATAAAAACATGAGACGGGTGCGTTTGCTGATCGTATTTGAAGCAATGTCGGCAATACTACGCCCCTTTTCTTTCACACTGGTTACAAGTGCTCCAAAATCATGCACGGCCCCCATAAAAATAGTGCCTAATAAAATCCATAATAGAGCTGGAAGCCATCCCCAGTATGCTGCTACACAAGGCCCTACAATTGGTGCTGCACCAGCAATCGAAGTGAAATGATGGCCAAAAAGAATATGTTTTTTGGTAGGAACATAATCAATCCCATCTTCCAATGCTTTAGATGGCATGGTTTGATCTACCTCATGGATCTTAAAAATACGGTTTCCAATAAATTTGGAATAAAAACGAAACCCTAAATAGAAAGCAAGGAGCCCAATCAGCACTAAAACGATTGAATTCATAACTTATACTTCCAATTTTGTAGGTTTTTTATTAGTCTTTATAGCTTTAATAATGCCCGCCTGACTTACACCCCATTGTTCCAATAAAACATCTCGTGGACCATGTTCTACATATTCATTGGGCAGAGAAATTATCTGTGTTTTACCCTTATATCCGTTCGATGATAGCCAAGATACAACAGCTTCCCCAAAACCACCTGCTCTTACCCCTTCCTCAATAGTAACAACATTATCAAATTTTCCAATAATTGATTTAAGGTAAGCTTCATCCATAGGTTTGATAAAACGACAGTTCACCACTTCACAACTAATTCCAGACTGATCCATTTTTTCAGCAGCATTTAATCCATCAAAAACTAATGGTCCAACTCCTAGAATTACGGTGTCCGAACCATGGCGAAGAACTTCCCAACTTCCTATGGGTAGAAGTTCTGCCTGTCCACGTGGATTAAATTTAACTGAAGATGCCTTCGGATAACGAATTGCGTATGGACCATCCTGATAGTCCAATCCTGTATATAGCAAATGGCGTAGCTCATTTCCATCTTTGGGAGATGAAACCACCATGCCTTGGATACATTTCAAATAGGCAATGTCCAAAGCACCATGGTGCGTGGGCCCATCCTCACCGGCAATCCCGGCACGGTCCATACAAAATACCACTGGTAATTTTTGTATTGAAACATCATGGATGATTTGGTCAAATGCCCGCTGTAAAAATGTAGAATAAATGGCGACAACAGGGCGGATTCCCTCCGTAGCTAAGCCTGCAGAGAAAGTGATTGCATGCCCTTCTGCAATTCCGACATCATAATAACGATGGGGGAACTCTTTAGCAAATGGTACGAGTCCAGTACCTTCTCTCATGGCAGCCGTAATGCATACTGTATCTTTCCGATTACGAGCGACTTCACAAGCCAAGGATCCAAATACATCCTGAAATATAGGTGCAGAAATTGTATCAGAAACCGGTGCAGAAATTTTACCATTGGATCCACTATTAGGTTTTACAGCATGGAATTTTACTGCATCATCATGGTATTCCCTCGTTTCAGAATTAGTGGATACCATTCCTTTCCCTTTTTTGGTCCGTATATGCAACAATGCTGGTGTTTTTAAATTCTTCAAACGGTCTAAAGTTTTTATTAATTCATTCAAGTTATGACCATCAATCGGGCCAAAATACCTAAAGCCCAACTCTTCAAATAGCATTCCGGGAACAAGTAAAGATTTTAAACTTTCTTCGATACGATGTAGCATAATACGGGCTGTCTTTTTTCCGAACGGCAATTTCCCCGATATATTCCAGATCTCATCCCGAATGCGGTTATACAAAGGATTTGTTACGATCTTGGTAAAATATGTACTAATTGCTCCTACATTGGGACTGATAGACATTTCATTATCATTGAGAATTACCAACATAGGGGATCTCAAATGACCCGCATTATTCAGTGCTTCAAAAGCCAACCCGCCTGTCATGGCACCATCGCCAATAACGGAAACGACTCGAAATTTATTTTTTGAATGTTTCCTTGATTCTGCAATACCGGTCGCAGCTGAAATTGAAGTGGATGCATGTCCCGCACCAAAAACGTCATATGGACTTTCGGATCTTTTCAAAAAACCACTCAGACCTCCATGTTGACGTATGGTTGAAAAGTCCTTATACCTACCAGTAAGTAATTTATGGGCATATGCTTGATGTCCAACATCCCAAATTAACTTATCATTGGGTGTATCATATACTTTGTGCAATGCAACAGACAATTCAATCACTCCAAGGGTTGGTGCCAAATGCCCCCCCACTTGGCTTACAATATCGATTGTATGAAACCGGATTTCATCAACCAATCTCTCAAGCTCATCCCTTGAAAAACCACGAATATCTGCTGGGGAATTAATATTGGGAAGCAGTTTAAGCTGCATGGTGCTTTTTTGTTTCATTAATAAATTGACTTTTGAACGCAAATTCATGGAAAAGAGTAACCTTGTTCAACTCCGGATGAAACGCAAGTCCTAAATGAAGGCCTTGTTTTACCGCCACTGGTTCACCCACATATTCACTGATAATTTCTACTTCATCGTTCACTGTGGTGATCCTTGGTGCCCGAATAAATGTGGCAGTGATCTGAGATTCTTTTCCATTCAGTTTAACGGAAAGCTTATCCGTAAATGAATGGATTTGTCGACCATACGCATTACGGTCAATTTCAATATCTATTATGCCTAGGGGTTCTACTCTAGAATCTGGAACAGATTTTGCCATCATGATTAATCCTGCACAGGTACCAAGAATCGGTTTTTCTTTCGAAAATTCCCGTAAGGACTGAAAGAAATCAATTCGATTCATTAAATCTGTGATTGTGGTTGATTCTCCACCAGGGATAACTAAACCATTGATGGAATCCAATTCTTCTGGATATCGAATTTCCATCGAACGGATATTAAGCGTATCCAGAATCTGGATATGCTTTTGATAATTTCCCTGAAGTGCAAGGACACCAATCATCTTATAATTGGAGCCCCGCTCCCCTTACCAACCCCGCTCCTGGAGTCGTTCTCCCTCAGGAATCTCAGACATATCCAACCCTTTCATTGCAGACTGGAGACCTGTGGAAATTTCAACCAGTTTTTTTGGATCTTTGTAGTAGGTCACAGCCTCAACAATTGCTTTTGCTCTCGGAGCTGGGTCTTCACTCATAAAAATACCAGAACCAACAAAAACTGTTTCTGCTCCCAACTGCATCATTAATGATGCATCTGCAGGTGTTGCAATACCTCCAGCAGCAAAATTCGGCACTGGCAGCTTCCCTAATTTGGCCACTTGCTCAACAAGAGCAAATGGTGCTCCCATATTTTTTGATCCAGCCATAAGTTCATCTTGATCCATGACAGTGAGTTTTTTGATATCACTTTGAACCTGTCGCATATGCCGCACGGCTTCAACAATATTACCGCTTCCTGCTTCGCCTTTGGTTCGGATCATGGCAGCACCTTCTCCTATGCGACGAATAGCTTCTCCCAAATTGCGGCATCCACAAACAAATGGTACAGTAAAGTCATGTTTCCAAATATGGTTATGTTCGTCAGCAGGAGTTAATACTTCACTTTCATCAATAAAATCAACTTCTAACGCCTGTAGAATTTGCGCTTCTGCAAAATGCCCAATCCGAACTTTTGCCATTACTGGAATTGAAACTGCCGATTGAATATCTTTAATCATTTGCGGATCGCTGGCCCGGGATATTCCACCCTCTTCTCTAATCAACGCTGGAATTCGCTCTAGGGCCATTACTGCTACCGCTCCTGAATCCTCTGCAATTTTAGCCTGGTCAGCGTTCATCACATCCATAATTACACCGCCTTTTAACATTTCTGCTAAACCGACTTTAATTTCATATGATCCTTTTTCAGCCATAAATCATCTCCTCAGGTACTTTCCCGATTTCTTTAATTTTTGTTAAAACATCATTGATGATATTATCTGGAGTACTGGCACCTGCCGATACACCAACTGTTTCTACTTGTTTTAGCCAACGAGGTTGAATTTCATCAGCAGTGGCAACTTGATATGAATTTTCATTCCTTTCTTTTGCCAGAGCCGTAAGTCTTTTTGAATTAGCACTTGTGAATGAACCGATTACAATCATGACATCACATTGTTTTGCTAATTCTTTGATCTGACTTTGGTTACGTTTTGTCGGGAAGCAAATAGTATTTACAAAACGCAAATCAAATACTTTTGTCATGATAATATTAATGATCTCCTGGACATTTTCAATTGTCTGTGTGGATTGACTTACCACACCAGCCCGCTTCGTTTTTCTCAGTGACTTAGCTTCCTCAGCGGTTGCGACAATAATAGGATCTTTAACTTGGCTAGCAATTCCTACAACTTCATCATGCCCATGATCGCCAATGATGATGATCTTTCGATCTTCTTCTTCCAAATTCTTGACTTCTTCATGTATTTCGAGTACCAGAGGACAGGTCGCATCCACAATATTCATATTATTGGTTTTAGCATCTTTCCAAGTATCCACAGATGTTCCATGTGCACGAAAAAGAATGGGCTTACCTCCTGGAACATCATCAAGTGAATCAACAACCTTTGTCCCGGCATCATTTAAATCTTTTACCACATTTTCGTTATGAACAATATGACCAAGCATATAAACATCACCATGGTTTTCAGCAGTATCGTAAGCCAGATTAACAGCATCTCTCACACCAAAGCAATAGCCTGCATCTTTTGCAAGGAATATTTTCATATTACATGCCCATTTTGATGTTCTAAAGCAGCTTTTGTTTCAGATAATACTTTTTGAAGAACTTCATTGAGTGTCCCTTGAGCAATAGCGCCTGCGGCAAATTTATGCCCACCCCCACCTAAGGATTTTGCAATATCATTAATGATGTATTTTCCTTTAGAACGAAAATTAATTCGACAAGAATTTGGCTTATTTTCAAATATCATCACGGCAACTTCTACACCGCGTATGGTCCTTACAAAATCTGTAAATCCATCTATATCTTTTTTTGTAGCGCCGGCTTTATCCATCATATTTTTATCAATTGTGAACCAAGCCAGTTCACCATTTAGATCATAATCCAGGTTATTTAATATCTGGGCGAGCAAAGCGATTTGACCAGGTGACCGATTTTCATATACTTTCTGGTAGATGAGAGATGTATTAACACCAGCTTCCATACATTCAATAGCAATCTGGTGACACTTTTCATTAGTATTGTTATAGCAAAAGGATCCTGTGTCTGTCATGACCCCAGTATAAATCCCCTCTGCCATTTCCTTGGACAAAGGAATATTCATGGCCTTTAAAAAATCATAAGCCATTTCTCCTGTAGCTGCAGCATCAACATTAATATAATTTTCACTGAATTGACCATCTCCTAAATCGGGATGATGATCAATATTAACAACATGAATTTTGTGTTTATTTAGTAATTCACCAATGACACCAAGGCGACTATAATCCCCCACATCAAATATCAGGGCAAGGTCTGCAGAAGCGATCCAATCCGTGTGGTTTAAAGAGTTATAAGTTTCAATCATTTTATTTTGATTTAAAAACTCATACTCAAGTGGCAACCCAGAAATGTTAATTATTTTACAATTTTTACCTTGTGAGTTCAGATAATGATATACAGCAGTCGCACTTCCCAAGCCATCTCCATCAGGGTTTTCATGGGTAGATAATAATATGCGTTCCGCACCATCAATAGTTTGATGTAATGATTTCCAGTCTAGCATGATTTTTTCCGACGGAGAATTTAGGTCAATTTTTCAGATATTATCTAACTATCGAAATAGAAACAATAATTAACTATTCCTTTGCCACAAAGTTTCACTTCCCCCACTATTTTGGGTTGTAAATCTGGCTAAAACAAAAAAGTAATCGCTCAATCGATTCAAATACCTTAACCAATGCTTCTTATCAACACCTGTATCAATAAAAGTAACACAGCTTCGCTCTACGCGGCGACATACTGCCCTTGTAAGATGAATACGCGCAGAAAATTCATCCCCACCCGGTAAAATAAATTCCTTTAGAGGCGGTAAAGCCAAATTCATTTTTTCAATCAACTCTTCTAAAAAAATAATGCGGTTTTCACTTAGTAATTCTATTTCTGATTCAGGCATTGATACTTCACCGCCCATGTTTAATAAATCTTGTTGAATCGACTTCAATTCCTTAATCATATCCTGATTTACACAAGTGGTGATTGCCAGTCCAAGAACAGAGTTTAATTCATCAATATCACCTAACAGTTCAATATTCGGATGAGATTTAGAAATCCGTTTCCCATCCCCAAGACCGGTTTCTCCTTTATCACCAGTTTTAGTTGTTACTTTTGAAATTCGCATGAAAAAGAAATTACACCCAGCTGACTTTAGAGTTATATAACAACATAATCTTTGTTAGTAACAAAACAATGTTACAAAAATGAAATCTAACATAAGTATGCTGGTTTCAGCTGATCATCAAATGAACCCAGATGCTTGCTGCATAACCTAGCGCAATGACTGGCATCCATTTCATATGGCCAAAGAATGTGTAAATCCCGCGGGCTTGACCCATTAATGCCACACCTGCAGCCGAACCAATGGATAACATACTGCCTCCCGTGCCTGCCGTTAGCGTGACGAGGAGCCATTGCCTTAAGTCCATAGTAGGTTCCATTTGCAGCACCGCAACCATTACCGGGATATTATCAACAATAGCAGAAAGTATACCTACCATCGTGTTGGCAACAGTAGGACCTAACTCACCATACATATAAGCCGAAACAAGATCAAGGTAACCGATAAAGCCGAGTCCCCCCACACACATGATTACGCCAAAGAAAAATAGTAACGTGTCCCACTCAGCACGAGCTACCTCCCGAAAGCTGTCGAACGGCACAACATCGCCAGATTCACTGCGGTCAGAATCATCTTTTTCAGGTGCCACGTGACTGCGGCTTAGATAATGTCCGAATAACTTCAGGTAGGCCAAACCAGTCATCATACCCAAGAATGGTGGCAGGTGCAAGAAATTATGGAACGAAACAGCAGTAGCGATAGTACATCCAAACAGAAACATGATGCGTTTCGCCCCTCGTTTCATCATGATTTTTTCACCCGTGACAGCCGGTTGCGCTTTTTCTACCGCTAAAGACATGAAGACTGCAGGAATAATATAGTTTACTACTGATGGAACGAAAAGATTGAAAAACGTCCAGAAATTAACAATACCTTTTTGCCATACCATCAGAGTAGTGATATCACCAAAAGGGCTAAAAGCTCCACCAGCATTTGCTGCCACTACGATATTGACGCAAGCCAGACTAATGAATCGCTTGTTTTTCTGACCAACGGATAGAACCACCGCACACATCACTAACGCGGTCGTTAGGTTATCAATGATAGGCGATAAGAAAAAGCTGATAACACCCGTAATCCAAAATAGCTGCCTGTAGCTAAAACCACGGCTTACAAGCCAAGTGCGAAGCGCCTCAAATATATTCCGCTCACTCATTGAGTTAACATAAGTCATTGCGCATAAAAGGAATAAAAAGAGCTCGCCGAATTCGATCAAAAAGTGTCTAACAGCTTCTTCGGCGGCGTGATCCATACCGCCTATATACTGATAAGCAATAAACGCCCAGATGACTCCTGCACCAAATATAACCGGCACAGATTTTCTCAAGTGTGAAAATTCCTCGGTAATTACAAATGCGTAAGAGACCACGAATACCACGATCGCGACAATACCTACCCAATGAGCAGTTAAATCCATATTTTCCTTCCTATCTTGCTTCCATTTCCAGGGGAACTGAAAAATAGTATATTAATGTAATTTTGTTGCATGTATGAAAAGTTTTTTTGACTTAAAGCCTAACTCAAAAGAGCGGAAATTAATCGATATAGGAACCTGTTCCAAATAATGATATTCATTTTTGATTCAACATAAATTGTTAGATGTACCTTTGTTAATTAATTGTGGTCATTCCTAAAGTTGATTGGGATCTTAAAACACCATTTTCTTCTTTTATAATCCATAGTGCTTCAAAACCATCTAGAGATTCGATTAACGCTTTCCCCTTATTAAAATTTAATACTGAAAGTGCTGTTGCCAAGGCGTCTGTGTCCATAGAATTGGGTCCCAAAACTGTGACTGAAGCAATATTAGTTTCAACGGGATAACCTGTTCTTGGATCGATAATATGGGAAAAACGCTTGTCATTAAATGTGTAAAAATTCCGATAATTTCCTGATGTTGCTATCGCCTGATTTTCAAGCACTGCCACTTTAAAAATATTTTCTCCAGGCACACTGTCAAAAATGGGCGTATCAATGCCAATTTTCCAGTTCTCTTTTTTGATATTTGTTCCCATCGTACGAACTTCTCCACCTACCTCAACCATTAAATTTGTAACACCTAAATTCCAAAATAATTCAAATAATTGATCCACACCCCACCCTTTAGCAATAGCACTCAAATCAATCATTTGTCCATCAATAACCTTGATTAATATATTTCCTCTCAAGAGAACTTTGGCATAATCCACTTTATCCTTTGCCGATACTATATCATTAATCAAAGGCGGTTTCCATTCGGATTCAAAACTATCTACAAAGCCTTTTCGCCAAGTTAGAATAGATGGCATGACTGAGACATCCAAAGCGCCGTTTGTTTTTTTACCCCAATACAAAGCTTGTTCCAGCACTTTTTGAAACCCAGCAGATATTTTAATTTCTTCATTAATTTTTGCTTGATTAAACAATGAAATTTCACTGTTCCATTTGTAAGTCGACATTTGTTGATCGATTTCTAAAAGGATTGAATCAATTTTTATTTGAGCTTCTTCCAGTTTCCAATTCATATTCCGATTTGGTACTATTCGAATATTGTACATCGTGCCCATTGTTTTGCCGGTGAATTCTACATATTCCTTGTTTTGGGTGCAGCCTATACCAAAGAAAAGGACAAAAATTCCCAACACTATTTGGAAAGCAAACATTAAGTATTTACGATTCAAGTCTTATCTAAATTGAGAATATAATTTAAGGACAAGGGAAAATTTTCCTTAGAATATCAGGGTGTAAAAATTGCAGCTTTCGCAGCGATTTCTAGAAGGTAACCAGGTATAATTCCCAGAATAATCATCAAAATTGCCATAATACTAATAAGACCAGTCAGTGCCATACCATAAGATGGAAGTATAGTTCTTTCTTCTTTCTGCATATACATATTTACTACCAGACGGAGATAATAATAGATTGAAATCAACGTATTTAATACACCAATCACAACAAGCCCAATATATCCTTTTGCCACAGCAGCAGATAACAGCCCATATTTAGCAACAAATCCTGCTGTTGGTGGAAACCCGGCCAAAGATATCATAAAAATAGTCATCGCTGCTGAAAGCCACGGATGTTTAGCTGCTAATCCACGGTAATCTTCAAACACTAATCCTTCTTTTTCACTCTCCACAGCTGAAACAATGGCAAATGCACCTAAATTGATAACTGAGTAAACAACTAGATAAAACAGGACTGCTGAAATGCTCGTTTCATCTAATACTAACACTCCTATTGCCAAAAACCCAGCATGGGAGACACTAGAAAACGCAAGCATTCGCTTGACATTAGACTGTACTAATGCAGAAATATTGCCAACAGTCATGGTCAAAGCAGCCAAAATCCAAAATATATCCTGCCATTGATAATGGATTTCAACAAAAGCACGGTTAAATAATATTAACAGTGCCCCAAATCCTGCAGCCTTGGGCGCCGTGCATAGAAAACCAGTGACCGTAGTTGGAGCCCCCTGATAAACATCTGGAGACCACATATGAAAAGGCGCCAATGCAACTTTGAATGCAAAGCCAATAAGTAATAGACCAATACCCAGTGATAAATAAATACTGGAGAGAATGGTATCATTAGTGATCGCCAAAATGATCCCACTATAGTTGGTTGTTCCAGTTGCTCCATATGTGATGGCTGCACCAAACAAGAAAAAGCCAGTAGCAAAGGCACCAAGCAACAAGTATTTTAAACCTGATTCATTACTAAAATCATCATGACGCAGAAATCCAACTAATACATACAGTGACAGCGAAAGCAATTCTAATCCCAGAAAAACAATTACCAAATCATTTGCCCGCGTCATTAGCATCATGCCGATAACTGCAAAAATGATAAGTGCTGGGTATTCTCCTCGAGTGCGACCCCCTCTTTTCTCCATATATCCATAGGAAAAAATCAAGGTAATAAGCCCAATAAAAATATAAAGAGAATCAAAAAATGCCGAATACCGGCTAAGTACCAACATACCTCCAAAAAGAATCCGTTCATCGCTGATGGTATTAATAACAACAGAAATGGCCAAAAGAAGGCCAAGTGCTGCAACCATTAATATAATTTTGGAGCGGGCAACTTGAAACATCTCAAGTGTTAAGACAGATAAGGCTGTAATCGTCAGAATAATTTCAGGAGCAATACCGTATAAATCAGCCGATGTGAAAAATTGAGCTATATCCATGAAATCACCTGATACATTTCAAATGAAGCACCATTAAAAAAATGATGAAATAAGTTTTTCAGACCCATTTGAACAAAGCTTTAACATATTCAGCAATTGAGCTGATAGTATCATTAGCGTTAATATTTTCAAGTATTATGGGGTTATGCAGTTGCTCAACAAGGTGCTCCACTGATACATGCATATAACTCAAAAGAATATTCGGTTGCAGCCCAATTATTAACACAAGCAAAACTAAAGGTGTGAGAGTGGCAATTTCCCGCAAATCCAAATCAACAAGAGAGGATTGTGTAGTTGTATTTATTTCATTAAGAGCTACTCGGTAATACAGCCAAATCATATAACACGCACCTAGAACAATACCAAGAATGGAGAAGGCGGCGATAATCATATTGGCTTTAAAAGCACCACTAATAATAAGAAATTCTCCAACAAAAGCATTCATACCTGGGAGGCCGATCGCCGCCAAAGTAAAAATCGAAAAAAATACTATAAAGACCGGAACAGTTTTTGAGAGCCCACCATAGTCTTCAATCATCCTTGAATGCGTTCTCTCATAAATCATTCCTACACACAAAAACAGTGCACCGGTTATCACCCCATGATTAATCATTTGGAGGATACCACCTTCAATACCGTTTTGATTTAAAGTAAAAAGGCCAAGTGTTACAAAGCCCATATGACTGACACTAGAATAGGCAATCAATCTCTTCATATCTTTCTGCATTAAGGTGACATAGGCACCGTATATAATCGCCGTAACAGACAAAATCAGTAATGGTATAAAAAGCACATTTACGGCATAGGGAAACATGGGAAAAGAAAACCTTAAAAAACCATATGCACCCATTTTAAGCAAAATACCTGCAAGGATAACACTGCCGGCCGTAGGCGCTTCTGTATGAGCATCTGGTAACCAGGTATGAATTGGAAACATGGGCATTTTAACTGCAAAAGCGGCAAAAAAAGCCAGAAATAACCATAGTTGTGTTCCTGCGGGATAGTTCACTTTAGAAAGTTCCAGTATATCAAAGGTTTTCCCACCTGCATAGTAAAGCACAATTATTCCCACAAGCATTAGAACACTACCAGCCAGCATAAAAAGCACAAACTTCAATGCGGCATATATCCTTTGTGGACCTCCCCAGACGCCTATCAAAAGAAACATTGGTATAAGGGTCAGTTCCCAAAAAAGGTAGAAAAGAAACATATTCAATGATACAAAAATCCCAATCATCGCAGTTTCCATTATTAATAGAGAAATGTAGAACTCTTTCGTTTTTTCCTTTATCGCCTTCCAAGATACAGATACACAAAGAATGCTTAAAATCGTGACTAGGATTATAAATAATACGCTTATACCATCCACACCAACCTTGTAGTTTATATTCCATGTTGGTATCCAAGAATAGATTTCAGCAAACTGCATCTTATAAGTCGTTTTATCAAAATGCTTATAAATAGGCAATGAAACCATGAATGTTGCAACTGTCGTCGCCAGCGCAAACCATTTGATGAAAGGCCCCCTTTTGAGGAAAAGTATAATAAGGGCTCCAAACATTGGCAGAAAAGTGCTCACTGTCAGAACTGGATAATCAAGATTATTAATAATAATATCTTCCATATTTCTCCAATTACGGTAACACCATAATAACTACAATCAAGGCAATGAAACCGGCAACCATATACATTGCATAATGTTGAATTTGACCACTTTGAGTATCTTGTATTTTTCGGCTCCAAGCCAGGGTTAATTTGCCTAATCCATTTATAGCCCCATCCACAACAACCGTATCTATTATCTTAAAAACCTTGGCTGTCCCCATGATCGGTTTTTGAATAATAAATTCATAAATCTCACCAATAAATTTGTACTCAATTTTTGCCAGCGGTTTTGTAATCCACATGAAAGCTTTTGCTCCTTTGCGAGGAAACCAGTCTGTATCTAAAGAGATGGTGTCTTCACACCAAAGCTTTTTTAGTAGGAGGAAAAAACCAAGCTGTGTAAAAAGTAATACCTGCAAAGTTTCCCAGGTATGATATGCCGTGTAAGGTTCAAAATGGACTGCATGTGGCAATAAGGCGTACAGCGGTTTATAAAAAATTCCTAGTCCTATACAAAAAAGCGCTCCTATTCCCATGGCTAATTCCATATTCCACGGCGGCTCTTTGGCTTTTAAACCCTGATCTTTACCAAACCAGATAAAATAAGGTATCTTAAGACCCGTGTGTAAAAATGTCCCTGCAGAAGCAAGCATAAGGGCCATAAACGCCCAAGTCAAATGTGCTTCACCAAAAGCAGTAACTGTCATGGATTTACTCACAAAACCACTAAACAAAGGAAAGGCAGAAATAGAAAGACCACCGATTACAGTATAAATCATTGTTCTTGGCATGGTCTTATAAAGACCACCGAGCTCCGTCAATTTTGCCGTTCCTGTGACATATAAAACAGAACCGGTACCCATAAATAAAAGGGACTTATATAAGATATGACAAAAAGCATGGGCTACAACACCGTTTATCGCCATTGGAGTTCCGAGCCCAACACCAGCTACCATATATCCCACCTGGCTGATAATGTGATATGCTAGAAGCCTCCGAGCGTCATTTTCAAGTACCGCATAAACAACGCCATAAATCGCCATAACAACACCCAAAACAATTAACATTTCGGAACCTGCACATACTCGGATCAAGGCATATACGGCTGTTTTCGTTGTGAAGGCACTCATAAATACTGCACCTGTAACTGTTGCAGCGGGATAGGAATCAGGAAGCCACGCACCAAATGGAGGGACAGCTGCATTCACAATAAATCCAATTACAATAAGGAATGAGGCCAGACTTTGTAAGTCGGTTGGCCACCAACCATGAAAAGGTAGATACTTGACTGATAAGTCACCGCTTACCGAGTACTGTAACATGATCCCAGCCAATAATATTAATCCACCAGCAACATGCCATAATAGATATCTAAAGCCAGAATCAAGAGAAGATTTTGATTTTCGAAACCATATAAGAAAAACAGAAGAAAAAGCCATCATTTCCCAGAAAAGGAATAAAGTCAGAAAATCGCCTGCAAATGTTACTCCCAGTGATCCGCCAACATAGTAAAATGCAGAAAAATGTTCGCCGTCATTCTTTACATGAATCGAATATATTACTCCGATAACACCCATTATTGTGAATATATATGCAAACACTTTGCTCAGCTTATCCACCTCTAAAAATGTCAATTTCCAGCTGAGAAATTCATAGACACCAAATGCACCGTACGGCAGATTGACTACCGCAAAAAAAGCTAAAAGAGTGACAAAAAGCATATAGCCTTGCTTAACCCTTCCCTTTAAAAAGGGAATGAATAGGCCTCCTAAGATATAAAATACCGAAGGATGCAAAAATTGAATATTAGAAATTTCACTCATCATAATAATTCTCGTCCTTCATAAGCCCCATATGGCCTATCCATTTGGAAACGATAATAATTAATACACAGGCGATAAAACCAAACAGAGACCAGAAACCAGGAATTTTATCTCCAAAAAAGTGGATTTCATGGCGAGGAATAATAAAATCAACTGCAATGAGTAATACCAGCATAGCGTATGCAATTTTTTTAGCTGTTTTTGTGCTCAAAACTTGTATTAGATCTAATAATTTCACTTTACCACCATTTCAGCTATATGCACAATAAAGTCAGGGTATAGTCCCAGGATAACACTTACTATAGCAGTTAACGATAGCGGAACTACCAGGAATGGATTCTCTTTTAAATTTTTATCTTGAAGTGAAATTTCCCCTTCAGAATTTGAATTTTCTTTTTTGAAAAATGCCTTATATAGAATTGGAACAAAGTATGCCGCATTCAGAAACGAGCTCACTAACAGTACAGTAAGTACAACCAGACTATTCCGTTCCAGAGAGCCAATGACAAGATACCATTTTGTAATAAATCCCGATGCAGGCGGAACTCCAATCATGCTTAAAGTGGCCAAAGCAAAGGCCGCCATTGTCCAAGGCATTTTTTTCCCGATCCCGTTTAGCTGGCTGACCTCGGTTTTATGGGACGAAACATAAATTGAACCAGCACAGAAAAAGAGAGTAATCTTTGAAAAGGCATGATTAGTAATATGAATTATGCCTCCTACCATTGCGCTTGGTGTAAGCAAGGCGGCGCCCAAAATAATATAAGAAAGTTGGCTGATCGTCGAAAAAGCCAACCGCGCCTTCAGGTTGTCCATGCTCAGAGCAATAATAGAGGCAGCGATTATGGTAACCGAAGCAAATGTGATTATGAATACATCTACACCAATGTCCAACATCAAGTCTGCGCCAAAAACAAAAAATATAACACGAAGCACAGTAAAAACTCCTGTTTTGACAACGGCAACAGCATGAAGCAGTGCACTGACTGGCGTGGGAGCGACCATTGCGGCTGGAAGCCAACTGTGCAAAGGCATAACAGCACTCTTTGCAAATCCAAAAAGAAAAAGAACAAAAATAATGTAAAGCAATTGAGAATTTTCCGACTGCATAATAGCAGGAAAAATTCCATCTTTGGAAAACTCAAGTGTACCTGTCAAATTATAAGTAAGGATGATAGCTGCAACCAAAAAAGCTTTGGCTGCTCCAAGTAAATAAATGGCATACTTCCTTCCACCTGCTTTTGCTTCTGGAGTACCTTTGTGCGCCACTAATGGGTAGGTAATGATTGTTAAAACCTCATAGAAAAGAAACATCGTAAAGAGATTCGCTGAAAATGCAACACCTATTGTGGCCGAAAGCGCTACTGCAAAACAGGTAAAATAACGTGTTTGCGAGTGCTCATTGGTCGATCGCATATAACCAATCGAATAGAAAGAAGTTGCAATCCAAAGTATGGAAGCGCCCATCGCGAATAATAGACCAAAGGCATCAACTCTGAAGCCAATTTCGATTCCAGGCAGAATATTAAAAAGTGAATAGGAAATTATCTTTTTATCATAAACAACAGCCGGAATCATAGATAAAATAATTATCAGTTTTAAAATACCAGCAATAATAGACCAAGATTCCCTCAAGTTTGGTTTTTTCCCAGTACCAATTATAAACAAGGCTCCCACAGAAGAAACGAGAACTGCCAGAAAAGGCTTTATAGAAACAATAGTTTCCACGGTTATTTACTAATTCTTCATCAAATTAATTTCATCAATATTTACTGTCTGGCGATTTCGATAGAGGGCGATAATAATTGCCAGTCCTACTGCTACCTCAGCTGCAGCCAATGTCATAACAAGGAAAACAAAGACTTGACCGTCTACACTGTTATAATAACGAGAAAAACCAACCAGAGCCAGGTTGACCGCATTTAGCATAAGTTCAATTGACATAAAAATAGTAATCGCATTACGCCGAAATAAGACGCCTAGAACCCCAATGGAAAAAATGATCAAACTCAATACAACAACATGTTCAAGAGGTACAATCATTATATTTTTCTTTTCGCTAAATAAACTGTGCCAATTAATGCAACAAGTAATAATAGTGAAGCGACTTCAAAGGGTAATAAATATTTTGAAAAGAGCGCTTCTCCTAATGGATAAATGCCCCCTGCTACAAATTGCTCAGTTGGCTGAGGAAATAATCCTTGATCACCTATCATTACCAGAAAAATTCCAACAAAAAAAAGAAGCACCAAGAGCAGCGATGTAGCACGCTGTAAATAATTAAGGTTTGGCATGGCATCTTCCCTGCCCAGGTTGAGTAGCATGATCACAAACAGGAATAATACCATGATAGCGCCAGCATATATAAAAATTTCTAATACGGCGATAACATATGCTTCCAAAAGAAGGTAAATAACTGCCAAAGAAAAAAAGCAAAGGACCAATGAAATGGCACTGTATACTGCATTACGATTCAATACAACAAAAACAGCTGATCCAATTGCAATTCCACCTACGCAGTAAAATAGTAGCGATAATGACATGAGTTTATGTTTTTAGGTGTCTATAGGTGTATCGACAGAAGAGGCTTTACTTAGATTGTTTTTGGTGTAATAGTTTTGATCTTTAGTTAGGTCATAAACTTCCAGTAGGCCTTCCTTATCAATAACTAGATCATCCCGTGTATAATCGGAAAAATCATAAATCTCTGTTAACTCAATTGCTTCTTCTGGACAGGCCATTTCGCAAAAACCACAGAAAATGCATCGTAACAAATCAATGTCAAACCGTACTGGGTATCTTTCATTTCCTTCATCCCAAGGTGAAGGACCTGGAATAATATGAATACAGTCTGCGGGACATGCAGCAGAACACATTTCACAGGCCACACATTTAATTCGACCTTCTGGAAACTTATTTAACCGATGTAAGCCCCTGTATCCCTCAGGAGGTATGTGTTTTTGGTCAGGATATTGGATGGTGACGTTTTTACGAAAAAAATGACGAAATGTTACAATTAGTCCACGCAACAAAGCCGGCAGGTACAACTTGTCCCAAAAAGTAGGCTCGTAAGATTTGATTATTGTTCCCATCAGCCTAATGCCTTTATAGTGAGATATCCGCCTGTGAGAAAAATATTGAAAAGAGCTAATGGTAGCATGACTTTCCAGCCAAGTCGCATCAGCTGATCATAGCGAAAACGTGGAAATGTCCATCGAACCCAAATAAACAGAAATAAAAAAAATGACATTTTTAATATAAAGGACAGCACCGATAGCAACGTACCAAACAAACCCAAAGAACCTTCATCTAATAAAGGGACATCCCAACCTCCGAAGAACAGCGTAACAGTCAAGGCTGCAGCTGTAATCATATTGGCATATTCAGCCATAAAAAACATAGCAAATTTCATGCTGCTGTATTCGGTGTGGTATCCACCAACCAATTCTTGTTCTGCTTCTGAAAGATCAAAGGGTAATCGGTTGGTTTCAGCATAAACGGCAATAAGAAATATCAGGAAAGCCAACGGTTGTCTAAAAATATTCCAAGAAAAAAACGAACCTTGCTGATCAGTAATAATATCATTTAATCTCAACGATCCCGCCAAAAGAATAATACTAACCACTGCTAATCCCATCGCTAATTCATAACTAATCAGCTGGGCAGAAGATCGTAAGCCTCCAAGTAAAGAATATTTATTATTGGAAGACCATCCTGCCAACACAATACCATAAACACTAATACTAGTAAGCGCTAGTACATACAAAATACCCACGTTTACATCAGCCACTTGAAGAGCAATCTCCCGTCCAAAAAGGTTGATGGAAGAACCAAATGGGATTACTGCAAAGGTCATAAGTGCTGGAATTAAAAGGATTGCAGGAGCAAGAATAAAAATAGGTTTATCGACTCTTTCTGGAACTAAATCCTCCTTCATTAAAAATTTGATACCGTCCGCAATGGGCTGCAGTACTCCTTTGGGTCCAACACGGTTGGGGCCAACTCTATCTTGCATAAAAGCAGAAACACGCCTTTCCGCATAAATCATCACAAGCACACCCAGCATGGTAGCTGCAAATACAACCAATACTTTAACAACAATAATTGTAAAACCTAATAAATCCATCAACTGATTTTACCGTTTATTGAATAACCTTGATCTCCAACTTTGAAAAAGGTAATACCAGCATAATTTTCAAATTTTTCACCCATTTTTTTCATCACTTCACCTATTTCAACAAAGTGCTCTGTCTTTCTATCTAGGGCATTTCTAACCAACATTAATATTTCCCAATCTGGCTTCGATTCGACTTTTACGGGCAAGGATGGGCGCAGCCACTGGATTCTGCCTTTGTCATTAGTAACCGTCCCCTCCCGCTCCAATGGCGCATGTCCTGGCAGAACAACATGGGCTAACTTGGCCAAATCTGTCATAGCATAGCTCAAGACAATAACAGAATCCATCTCCCCAATAATTTTTTCCCACTTATCATCTAATTCTCTATCTATACCATCATCCAAAATAAATAAAGTGCGAATACCCTGCGTTTCAATTTCACTTGCCAGATCTTCAACCACCTCTTCGCAAATATCATTCATTCCCCTAGCATTTGGTGAACGGTCGGCACTGATCCGAAATCCCGACGGGTAAGTGATTTCTTCACCTGTTATTGGTGGGAGCGAGCCCAAGACATCTTTAAAGATTTGCCCAAGTAAAAAATTCGATTCATTGGTATGGAAGGGGGACACAATACCGGCAGCTTTACTTTTATTTTTCTTTATTAAATCAACTGTTTTTTGAATCGCTGTTTCCCAATCTACAGATTCAAATGAATCACCCTTTCGAACCATTGGCTGAAGAACCCGATCGATTTCTTCATAACGATGAAAACCATATCGCCCAATATCACACATGAAGTAACCATTTACATCAAGATTCTCTCTTGCTGTTAATCGTAAAATTTGATCTGTTTGAGAAAAAACATCAACATTACATCCAACACTGCAATCCTGACATACAGATGGTTGCTTTTTCAGGTTCCAGATACGATTCTTATGGATGTAGTCGGTACTTAATAGTGCACCTACCGGGCAAATATCCGCAACATTCCCGGCCAAAAGATTATCAAGAGGGTTGTCTTCCAGAACTGCTATTTTTGAGTTGTATCCCCGTGCTTCAACAAATAATTCACTGGTACCTGAGATCTCTTGCGTAAAGCGGACACATTGACTGCACATAATACAGCGATTATGATTAATAACGATCTGTGAACCTAGAAATTCATTTGGACGTACCCTTTTATTTTCGTCAAATCGACTATGAGCATTTCCAAATTTAAAAGAGTAGTCTTGAAGGTAACATTCACCAGCCTGGTCACATACGGCACAATCGAGCGGATGATTTAAAAGTAGGAATTCCAGTATATTTTTTCTCTCTTGTACAACGAGATCATTCTGTGTATGCACCACCATATCATACTTACCGTCTACTTTACGATCTGAAGAAACATCGCTAACAAAAGTGTTACAAGATACTTGCAATTTGGGCATCCCCTCTACCTGCACTAAACACATGCGACAGCTACCTACGATCTCAAGAGCTGGGTGGTAACAATAATGAGGTATCTCTATTCCATTCTCCCCGGCTACTTGCAAAACCGTAGTTCCGCTTTCAACTTCAAACTCTTTACCATCTATTTTTAATAGTGGCATTAAGCAACTACCTTTTCTTGAGGCAAATATTCCATGAATTCGCCTTTAAACTTTTCTACAAAACTTCTTACTGGCCAAGCAACCGCTTCACCGAACGGACAGATGGTCTTACCAAAACTTCCTTTTGAAAAATCGATAAGACCACCAATATTATCTGTAATCTCCAAAAGCATATCGATATCACCAGGTTTGCCGCCACCGTTAATTAAACGTGTGAGCATCATCACCAGCCAGGAAGTTCCTTCTCTGCAGGGCGTACATTGACCACAGGATTCATGCGCATAAAAACGCGCGATATTGAGACAAGCCTGCACCATATCTACTGTTTCATCCATAACAATGATGCCCGCTGATCCCAGCATACTACCCTTTTCTACCAGTTCTTCAAAATCCATCATCACATCCATAGCTTCATTGGCCGTGAGAATTGCCGATGATGAACCACCAGGAAAAACCGCTTTCAATTGTTTGTCATCTGGTATCCCGCCTGCCCTATCAAAAATCAAATCTTTTAGAGAAACACCCATAGGTTCTTCAAAAACACCGGGATTATTAACGCTTCCTGAAACACAAAACAGTCTTGGGCCTGGCCCTTTTTCAGGGCCGATAGATTTAAACCAACTAGCACCACGGTTTATAATATGAGGAAGACAAGACAGGGTCTCAACATTATTTACTATTGTAGGACTTTGGAGATAACCTTCGATAGCTGGGAAAGGTGGCTTATTTCTTGGCCAGCCTCGTTTACCTTCAAGAGACTCAAGCAACCCGGTTTCCTCTCCGCATATATAAGCTCCTGCTCCACGATGATTCACAACATCTAAACTATAATTTGAACCAAGAATATTTTGGCCCAGAATGTTATTATCATATGCTTCCGCTATCGTTTGTTCCAATAACTTGTATTCTTGATAAAATTCTCCACGAATGTAAATGAAAGATGTATTACAACCGATGGCATATGCAGCAATGATCATACCTTCCAACATTTGATGGGGCGCTTTATTCATCAGCAATCGGTCCTTAAAAGTCCCCGGTTCACTTTCGTCCGCGTTATTGATCAGATATTTAGGTTTATTGGAATCCTTAGGAATAAATCCCCATTTCATCCCGGTTGAAAAACCTGCACCGCCTCTACCACGAAGGTTCGAATCTTTCACTTCTTGGGTAACATCTTCAGGGTTCATCGTCAGCACTTTTTCTAAAGCAGTATATCCTCCAATACTTTTGTAAAATTGGAGCGTATGACAATCTTCTTGGTCGATATACTCTGTGAGAACTGGTTTAAACGTATTCATTCAAAGGACTCGAGTAATTTATCAAATTTTTGTTTAGATAAATCTTCATGATATTCTTTATTCATTTGTACAACCGGCGCAGTTCCACAAGAGCCTAAGCATTCAACTTTCATAAGAGTAAACCGATCATCGGCCGTTGTTTCACCAGGTTTGATTTTATATTTATCCGTTACATGATCTACTAATTCATCAGCACCATTTAAGCTACAGGAAAGAGTCTGGCAAACTTGAATGATATTTCGACCTTGAGGTTTTGTATAGAACATGGTATAAAAAGACACACAATCCATCACAACAGCTGGGTGACAATCAACCAATTCAGCAATACTGTCAATTACACTTTTAGAAATATAGCCCTCCTGCGATTGCGCTAAATGGAGCAACGGCAGAGTAGCAGATTTTTTATCTGGATACTGGGAAAAGATTTGTTCTACTCTTCCCGGTTCTTCAAAGGTAAATCTTGGCTTGGGTTTACCGTTGGATTTCATCGATCCAATTCTCCTGCGATAACATTAAAACTTCCAAGTATCGCTGGAGCATCTGAAAGCATATGGCCTTCAATCAGCTTTGAAAATATTGAATAGTTTATTAGTGATGGTGGCCTTGTTCGAACACGATATGGTGTACGGGTTCCATCACTTACAATATAATATCCTAGCTCACCATTAGGTGATTCCGTTGCTACGTAGGCTTCACCAACAGGTGGTGTCATGCCTCTGTTTGGCATGGTAACTTCAAAATGATAAATCAAACCCTCAATAGAGTTATAAACTTCATCTTTGGGAGGGAGACTGAACCCCAAATCTGGATCAATACTCACATCTCCAGTTGGCATTTTATCTAGTGACTGCCTACAGATCTTTATACTTTGCTGAATTTCCTCCATACGCACCAGGTAACGATCAAATACATCACCGTTCAAAGCTATAGCTACGTCAAAATCAAAATCCTCATAACTGGAATACGGTGGTTCGTTTACTCTGATATCCCAATCAATACCTGATGCTCTTGCCATAGGACCCGAGATACCATATGAAA
The DNA here is from genome assembly GCA_964468295.1 of uncultured bacterium. GTDB lineage: Bacteria > Fidelibacterota > Marinisomatia > Marinisomatales > TCS55 > TCS55. The sequence goes on from CAYXUK010000004.1 coordinate 22,815, forward strand.
TAGCATCCTCTTTGGAAATAATACCTATATCTTTTGTTCTATCTTGCCAAATTCTATTTTTATTTAATAATGTCTCAATTTCATTAGCAACTTCAACCGTTTCGTCAAGCACTTTAATAACAGCCTTATCATATCCATCTGGAATATCTCTCATTAAACCACCTACTAACGTATAGCTGGTCGTCAGTCGAGTTCCAGTAGCTATTTCAAAAAGATCATAAATGTCTTCCCTTAACCTGAATCCATAAAGAAAAGCAGTCATTGCACCCAAATCCACAGCAAGCATACCCACATTTAATAGATGATCGGCAATTCGACTTAACTCACACATTAAAACACGGATATACTCCGTCCGTTTAGACACTTTTAAATCCATTAATTTTTCTGCTGCCAAGGCATATGCCACATTATTACATAGAGGCGATAGATAATTCATTCGATCTGTAATAGTGATATATTGATTGAAATCCAAATCTTCGCCAAGCTTTTCAAATCCAGAGTGAAGGAACCCAATTTCCGGTATGGCTTTTGTTACTGTCTCTCCCTCCAATTCCATAATGATTCTAAGTGTACCATGCGTCGATGGATGTTGCGGCCCAAAATTGAGCACCATTTTATCGGTTTCAATCGGCTGTTCAGTTACCCTGTTCATTATAATGGTTTCTTTTTTTGTATGCCCCGATCAACCACTGGAAAATCATCTCTTTCTTTGCGCCCCAACCTGGGATAGTCCTTTCTCAAGGGATAACCCTCATAGTCATCTGGATTCATGATACGAATCAAATTGGGATGTTCTTCAAATATTATTCCGTATAAATCAAATACTTCCCGCTCTTGCCAATCTGCTGTTTTCCAAAGTGATTCTACTGAAGGTAAGGTGGGGTTTTCTTCAGAAACATATGCTTTTACTGTAACCCTCTCTGCCGTCTCGTGGGACAATAAATGGTAAGAAACAGCAAAGCGCTCAAATCCACCTAAAGTGAGATTATCAATTGCAGTGAGGTCTGCCAAAAAATTGTAACCAGCTGATTTTAATTCAGTTAATACCAATAATATTTGCTGGCCTTTTATATGAAATATTTTTTCGCCTGCAAATTCCGTGATATCCAGAACAGCTTCAGGGAATTTTTCTTTTAATTGGTATGTGGAAGTCTCTTGTGACATTTATTTGTCTGGAGCAGGAGAATAATCAGATAATTTTTCCTCGCTCACCAAATCCTGGAGTTTCATCATACCCTCGACAACACCTTCCGGTCTCGGAGGACATCCAGGAACATAAACATCCACTGGAATAAACTGATCTACACCCTGGATTACACTATATGTGTCAAAAACACCACCACTTGAAGCACAAGCGCCCATGGAAATAACCCATTTCGGCTCCGGCATTTGCTCATAAATACGGATCAAAACCGGCATCATTTTGATGGAAATCCGACCAGCAACAATCAGTAAATCGGACTGCCGCGGTGAAAAACGAATTGCCTCAGCTCCAAATCTAGACAGGTCCGTACGAGCAGCTAAAACAGCCATAAATTCAATCCCGCAACAAGCTGTACCAAAAGGCATGGGCCAAAACGAATTTTTTCTACCCCAGTTTATGGCGCTCTCTAATGTAGTAGTTAATATATTTGATTTAATTTCAGTGGGGTTCATTCATTACTCCCCTTTTGATTATAATGATCTATTCCCATTCAAGTGCCCCATTTTTCCACACATAAACAAAACCAAACGCAAGAATAAAAAGGAATACAACCATCTCAATAAATATAAATGATCCCATTGCAAGAAAATCTTTGAATACTACTGCCCAGGGATAGAGAAAAACAATTTCGATATCGAAAATAATGAAAAGAAGTGCAATAAGAAAAAATCGAATAGAAAATCTGATCCTGGTCTCACCTACAGGATCTACACCTGACTCATAAGGCATCATTTTAACCTTGTTGTTAATACGTGGCCCCACAAAATGTGTTAAAATCAAACTTACAAAAACGAAGCCCGCAGCAAGGATAAAAACAATTAAGATAGGTAAATAATTTTCAATCATAATCAGCCGTGAATTTATTTGTATTTGTATGACATTAGAAACGTCCTAATCATCCAAAATCATAAATATTAATATTAATGATTAAATGCCCCCCTTCATCATACTATAGTTACATCCCAGAAGACAACAATACGAGTGATTGATTAATCCAATTGGCCACTGGCTCCCAATAGACTCCAAGGACCAAAGAAGGGACGGCTAAAAAGACAAGAAGTACAGTAACAAGGTTTGATGAAGGCATTGAGATCTCGTTACTTCTTTCACCAACTAAATACATATGTTTTACAACTCTCACATAGTAATAAAGCGATATTACACTGTTTATCACACCAAAAAAAGCAAGCCAGTAAAATTGGGGGCCGGCTTCAATGACGGCTGCAAAAAGATAAAATTTTCCAATAAAACCAGCCGTGGGTGGCAAACCGGTTAAGGCAAACATAAATAGTGCCATCACAACGCCTATGAAGGGCATTGTCCAACCTAAACCATTAAAATCCTCATAACTCTCGCCGCCCGTTTTACCTTGAATATATATTACTACAAAAAAAGCACCCAAATTCATGAACAAATACATTACCAGATACATCATAATCCCATAGATGCCCTGGTTTGACATTAAAGGTAATGCCATCATCATATAACCGGCGTGAGCGATGCTTGAATAAGCCAGCATTCGTTTGACACTATTTTGCTGAATAGCCACCAAATTCCCAAGTGACATAGTCGCTACAGCCAGAACACCCATTAGTTGCGGCCAAGGTAAGCTCCCTAACGCGGACCATGAGTCATTTATCATTGCTGTACCATCACCCATAACTTGATTAAAAAATCGAATCAACATCGCGAACCCAGCAGCTTTCGGAGCAATGGATAAATATGCTGTTATTGTCGTTGGAGATCCTTCATAAACATCTGGTGTCCAAAAATGAAATGGTACTGCCGAAATTTTATACCCAAATCCAGCCAAAATGAATACGGCTGAGATAATTAATGCTAAATTCGCACCATTTTCCAAACCAGCCAGAGCTTGTCTGATTTCGAAAAATTTGGTTGAGCCTGTTAATCCAAATAAGATACTAAAACCAAATAACATTATTCCCGATGAGAATGCGCCATAAATCACATATTTCAAGGCAGCTTCATTACTAAGCTGCGACTTTTTTAAATATCCGGCCAAAAAGAAAGACATAATAGATACTATTTCCAGAGATAAGTAAACCATCAGAATATCAATAGAAGACGCCATGAGGAAAAGGCCTAACGCCATTATAGCCAGAATAGAAAAATATTCACCAACGCTGTAGTTTTTCAATTCATCTGTTTTAAAGCTCATCAGGATGACCAATACAGTTGAAAGAAGTATTAACACTTTAAAAAACTCTGCAAAAGGATCCAATGCGATGGTACCCATAAACAGGTCTGTTACTGCACTTCCGCCCATTCTAATAGCAGCCATTGTAAGAATCAATCCTCCTAATACCCACCAGGCAACCTTAAAGGAATCTTCTTTACGATAAAAAAGGTCCGCGACCACAGCCACTAAAACCGTAACGGTTAAAATAAGTTCCGGCCAAAAATAGGATAAGCTATTGAGGTTACTCATTAAATTTTCTACATCAAGTTTACAAGGCCACCAAGTGAAACAACTTGATCAATCAATACATTCATCGTTTCACTGATCACATCCAAAAACGGCCGAGGATATATGCCTAAAATCAAAGTAATAACAGCCAGCGGTACAACTGTAAAAAGCTCCATACGATTTATTTCAGGAAGGTCTTTATATTTTTCATCGAGTTCTCCAAAGAAGATCCGTTGAAAAGCCCAAAGGAAATAAGCCGCATTCAGTAAGATTCCTATTGTGGATATGATTACAATTGTTTTAAAAACAGGGAAAGCACCAATGAAACACATTGCCTCACTGATAAATCCACTAAATCCTGGCAGGCCTAGTCCAGCAAAAAAAGCAAGAGCTACAATCCCTGAATATATAGGCATCTTTCCAGCCAGTCCTCCGAAACCATCGATATCACGATGATGGGCCCGATCATAAATCACACCCACTAAGATAAACAGCATAGCAGAAATAGTACCGTGATTGAACATCTGGAATACGGCACCATTGATGCCAGCTTGAGCTGCCAGCAAATTATCTTCTCCCATAGCAGAACCTGCAATAACTGCTGCCATTCCCAAAAGCGCATATCCCATATGATTAATAGAGGAGTATGCCACCAATTTTTTCAAATCGGTCTGAGCCAATGCACACATGGCTCCCCAAATCACATTAATCAAGCCTAATACTGCCAGCGCACCCGCGAACCAAAATACGCCATCAGGCAACATAGTATAATTAATTCTAAGGATGCCATACACACCTAATTTTAATAGGATCCCAGCCAATATTACTGAAATGGCCGTAGGTGCTTCAACATGTGCCAAAGGCAGCCAGGTATGGAATGGAAAAACTGGAACTTTTATTGCAAACCCAATAAATAAAAGAACCCAAATAACTTTAATAGCACTCATCCCCCACCACAATACACCGTTTAAAGCTATTGGCGCAGTTTCCATCAATACTAGCATGTCAAATGTTTGCCCACAGGTAAAGTAAAGAGCAAGAATTGCTATAAGCATTAAAACAGATCCAACAAGTGTATATAGAAAAAATTTAATGGCAGCATATTCGCGTTGAGGACCTCCCCACATGCCGATCAGAAAGTACATGGGCAACAACATTACTTCCCAAAAGACATAAAACAGAAAGAAATCCAAAGATAGGAAAACACCCATAATACCCGTATTTAATAAAAGGAAAAGGGCAAAATATCCCTTCACTGCTTTATTGATATTCCAACTGATAAACACACCCAAAAATCCAAGCAAAGCCGTTAGAAAAACCATTGGCAAACTGAGCCCATCCACACCCAGCATATATGAAATATTAAAAGACGGGATCCATTCGGCACTTTCCATAAATTGAAATGTACCGTTGGACCCATCAAATATACGCCACAAGTAAATTGTTAATACCAATTGTACCCCAGTTACTACTGCAGAAACCTGCTTAATCAGAGTACCTTTATCCCTAGGTATTATAATAACGGCTACGATACCTATGACCGGTAGCCAAATGATCCAACTCAGTAAATGATTCATACCTAACCCTTTATGAAAACTTTAAATTGTCTGCATGACTAAAATCACAATTACACCTGCCAGCGCAAATAACATATAATTCTGCAACCGACCAGTTTGAACATTCTTCAACTGATTTCCAAAACCCTGGGCAGTTCTGCCTACTCCATCAACTAGCTTTTGATCTAGACCGTCGTAATCTAATCGCCCTGTTAAAAATGCCAGCCATTTTGTAACACGGCCAAAACCATTAATGAAATATTTATCGTACAAATCCCAATCTGCATAAGCAATGGCTCGGGATAGTTTTAAAACAGGTTGATACAGAAATCGGTCATAATTCTCATCAAAGAAATATTTATTAAGAGATAATTTGTACAAGAAACCCATTTTTGCTGACCAGATATCCGCAGAAATTTTTTTCTTCATATACATTAATGTGGCCATCCCTATGCCAAAACCCGCCACCAGTAATGACAGGGCCATCGCCGGATAATGTGCATGGTGTATACCTTCATAAATTTCCCCTGCTGTGGGATTACCTTTAACTACGGAATCGCTTGCCTGGATCAATTCAGTAAACCAGCCATGATCGGAAAATGGGTTTAAATAGGGCAATGTATAAAAAATGAAAAAACTGAGACTACTTAATAGAATCAATGGGAAAGTCATTGCGCGCGGTGATTCATGAATACCTTTGAATACCTTGGGCATTTTGGCCTCACCATGGAAGGTCATGAAAATAAGCCTAAACATATAAAATGCCGTAATGGCTGCTGCACCAAATCCGAATAGCGGTAATAGAAAATGTTGTGGATAATGTTGGGCAAATGCTAGCGTTCCAGCTAAAATGGCATCTTTAGATAAGAATCCTGAGAAAAATGGCACTCCTGAAATAGTCAAAGTAGCAATAGCCATAGTCCAATATGTGATTGGCATTTTAGATTTAAATCCACCCATGTTCCGCATATCCTGGGGATCTGTATCATGGTCATTAAGTTCATGCAAAGAATGATGCATGGCATGAATGACAGAACCCGACCCATAAAATAGACAAGCTTTAAACATAGCATGGGTCAGCAAGTGGAAAAAGGCTGCAACATAATTGCCAACCCCAACTGCCAAGATCATATATCCCAACTGACTAACAGTTGAATAAGCCAATACTTTTTTAATATCATTTTGGGTAACGGCAATTGTAGCAGCAAATAAAGCAGTGAAACCGCCCACATATGCAATAATCAGTAAAGCATCAGGTGAAAATAAAGGAAATAATCTAACAGTCAGGTAAACACCGGCGGCAACCATGGTGGCCGCATGCATCAAAGCTGAAACAGGCGTTGGTCCCTCCATTGCATCGGGCAGCCAGATATGAAGTGGAAACTGCGAAGATTTACCAACAGCACCCAAAAATATACCCACTCCGGCTAAGGTTAGTAGTTGCCCACTGATCATACCCTGAGAAATACCTGAAAACAAATCTTGAAAATTAAAAGAACCAATTGCTGTAAACATGAGCATGATACCGATAAAAAATCCGATATCCCCTACCCTGTTGGTTAAAAAAGCTTTTTTTGCAGCATTCGCAGCAGAATGCTTTTCAAACCAGTGGCCGATCAATAAATAAGAACTAACACCCACTAGTTCCCAGAATATGTACATGGAGATTAGGTTATTGGCTAATACAATCCCATTCATGGAAAAGGTAAATAGTCCAAGATAAGCGTAATAGCGACTATAACGGATGTCACCTTTCATATACTCCAATGAAAAAATATGGGTCGTACTAGATATCAGCGCCACTACAACCAACATTACAATAGTAATATTATCAACCCAGAATCCTAATTCAATTTTAAAAGCTCCTAAATCAATCCAAGAAAATTGAACTTCGTGAGAAAAATTAGGATCCCAGTTCATGAACATATTCATCAGCATGGACAAGGATAAAACAAGCGTGATCAAAATAGCGCCGACGGATACCCAATCTCCCTGACGTGGTAAACGCTTGCCAATAAAAATATTAATAGCAAATGCAACTACAGGTAAAAAGAGAATCAGAAGGCAAAAATCGGTGATAATGTTTCCGGTAATCATTGTCTTAACTGACTCACATCGTCAACGTTAATCGTTTTAAAATTGTTAAAAATATTGATAATAATCGCCAATGCAACCGCTGCTTCAGCTGCGGCCAATACAATCACAAATAAGGCATACACATGTCCAGTGATATTCATACCACCAAACCTTGCAAAAGCCAGAAAATTGATATTAGCAGAATTCAGTATCAATTCTACCCCCATAAGAACTGCTACACCATTGCGGCGTGTAATTACTCCATACAATCCAAGGCAAAAAAGAGCAGCACTGACAAATAAATAATTGGTTAAACTATCCATTAGTCTTCTTTTCTTGAAAGTGTGGTAGCTCCGATCAATGCTCCCAACAACAATAATGAAGCCACTTCAAATGGAAGCAAATAATCCATCATTAATAATCTTCCAATTGTTTCTGTTGTTTGTGCAGGTTCAGTTGCTGCCACTTGATACCATGGTGTTTTGATTATCATGAAGCCTATACCTACTAGAATCCCCAGAACAACTGTGGCGCCAATACCTCTTTGAACTGAGGTATGACTTATATTAACTGAAGTGATTTTATTGGTCAGCATAATACCGAAAACGATTAAAACCAGGATGCCACCCACATAAACAACAACTTGAACAGCAGCGATAAAATCAGCCCAAAGAAAAATATAGAGACCGGTAACTCCTACAAATGTAAAAAGTAGTGCAATGGCTGAATACAAAAGTTGTTTACTTTGGACCACCATTACCGCGGAAGCAATAGTTATCCCAACTACAATCCAAAATACCAAATCGACCATTAAGCTTCTGCGTCCGGTTTTGGATTCATTAATTCACTTTTCTGTTCAGATGTCAGCGGCTTAGAAAATTCATAAATCAAATCTTTACGGTCAAATTCGGAAAATTCATAATCAATGGGATGCTTGGGGCTATTGGGGCCACCCACCATATAAATACATTCCTCAGGGCAAGGATAAACACACAGGTTGCAGTAACAGCATTCAGACATATCAATCGTAAACCGACTGACAACCAAGGCTTTATTAGTTCCATTTTCAGTAACGCCCGTATGCCCAATATTCGGAATATCTTCGCCTCGAGTTGGTGCTTTGATGGTATCAATTTTAATACAATCCACTGGACACGCACGTTCACACTTTAAACAACCGATACAATCGTCAATATCCACGTGGAGGCGCGAACGTATGACATTATAGTCTTCGTGCTCGAAACCAATATCCCGTTCGGGACGGGGCCACCGTTCTTCAGGGTATTGAAGCGTGACATTATCCTTTTTGATATTCATCATATGACGCCAAGTGATACCCATTCCAGTTTTTAAAGTGGTGATCGTTCCCCAAATATTTGCAAAGTATTTTTTCATTCTTTTTATCCTAACATTAGATGCCAAATACCAACACCAAAAATATTCACCATAGCAATAGGAGTAAATCCTTTCCAGCAAACATTCATCAATTGATCCACCCGTAACCGTGGAAAAGTCCAACGAAACCAAATCATCACGAAAATCAGAAACATGGCTTTACTCATAAACCACCAAAGCCCCCAACCAGGACTATTAAGGATCCCTGGAATTGGGCTTTGCCAACCGCCCAGGAATGCTGTCACGGCTATACCACTTACTATAAACATATTTGCGTATTCACTCAGAAAGAAAAAAGCGTAACGCATACCCGAATATTCAGTAAATGCACCGGCCACCAGTTCTGATTCTGCCTCTGGAATATCGAAAGGTGTACGATTGCATTCCGCCACACCACTAACAAAAAAGATGAAAAAGGCCGCAAATGTAAAAGGGTTCTGAAAGATTATCCAATTGGGCAAAATACCCCATACAAACCCACTCTGATGTTGAATAATGCCCTGCATACTCAACGTGCCCGTAAGCATGATAACCGCTATGATTGAAAGGGCTGCGGGGATTTCATAACTTACAATTTGAGCTGCGGAACGCATGGCGCCATACAGAGACCATTTATTATTTGAACTCCATCCCGCCATAATTAATCCGATCACACCCAAGGAGCTAACGGCCAAAATGTAGAATATACCAATATTCATATCTGCAATAATGAGATTCTGATTAAAAGGAAGTGCAGCAAAAGCAATAAAAGCACCGATAAATACAATAAACGGTGCCAGGATAAACAGTTTTTTATCAGCCGATGCAGGAATAATATCCTCTTTGAGTATCAATTTCAACGCATCAGCAACGGGCTGCAACAGACCCCATTTCCCAGCATGCAAACCGACCCCTTGTCCCATCGGCCCTACTTTATCCTGCATAAATGAGGAAATCTTTAATTCTCCATAAATAGCCACAAGAGCATAGATAGCAATAAAAAGAAATACAGGAACAGCACAAATTAGTACGGCTAAGATAAAAGCCAATTCAGGAAAGTCTCCCAGTTCGGCAAACCAATTCATAAGATTATCAACTGTCATCGATCGATCTCTCCCAAAACAATATCAAGGCTTCCCAAAATAGCAATCACATCAGAAAGCATCCAGCCTTGAGCGATTTCACCTAATGAACTAAGTGCAGTAAAAGCTGGCGAACGCATTTTGACCCTATAAGGTATTGGTGATCCATCGCTGATGATATAATAACCCAAATCGCCGCGAGGGCTTTCAGTCCTCCGATAAATAGACCCTTTTGGTGGTCGAATCTTTTTCGGAATTGTCTGAAATACATCTCCATCTGGCAGGTCTTTAATCGCTTGCCGTATAATTTTTATACTTTCCTTCATTTCACACATGCGTACCCAATAACGATCAAAACTATCGCCAACAGTACCAAATTCTCCCTCACCAAGCGGTATTTCAAATTCAAACCGGTCATAAATCGAATAAGGTTCATCTTTCCGCACATCCCAGTTCACACCGGAACCACGGAGATTGGGACCACTTACACCAAAATTGATGGCCACATCCGGTGGAAGTACACCCACATCTGCTGTCCGTTCCAGAAAAATCTTATTATGAGTTAAAAGGTCATTGTATTCCTTTATTTTTGGCTCAAAATAGTCCAGAAATCCGATACAAATTCGTTCAAAATCTTTGGGCAAATCATGGGATACTCCCCCAACCCACATATAGTTATAGAGTAATCTTGCCCCACAGGTTAGTTCAAAAATATCGAGAATACGCTCCCGATCACGAAACATATATAAAAATGGTGTAAAGGCACCCACATCCAGACCATATACACCCAGAGCCAAAAGGTGGCTCGCAATCCGATTTAGTTCTGCCATGATTACACGGATATATTCCACCCTTTCGGGCACTTTAATTTCCATCAATTCTTCCATGGTTACTACATATCCAAAATTGTTGTTCATGGAAGCGATATAATCACAGCGATCCGTAAAAGGGATTACCTGTTCGTAAGTCACATTTTCACTATGCTTTTCGAAACAGCGGTGTAAATAACCAATGTAAGGCTTAATCTCGGAAACGATCTCACCATCTGTCCGCACCTGTAGACGAAGTACACCATGGGTACTAGGGTGCTGGGGCCCGATATTCAGAACCATCTGATCGCCCTGAACTACTCCCATTCTTCTTCCTTTATCTTTGGAACGACTATACCGTGATAGGTTTCTTGAGCTTCATAATCTTTTCTTAGAGGCCATCCTTCCCAGTCTTCAGGGCATAAAATTCTTCTTAAATCCCGATGGCCTTCATAAATAATACCAAACATATCATAGGTTTCCCGTTCAAACCAGTCGCCGACTCGCCAAACTTGTTCGATAGAAGCAACCTTTGGATTATTGCGATCTAAACTAATCACCACTTCAATTTTATGGCGATGCTCCATGGAATGAAGATTATAACGAGACTGTAAAGGACCATCTTCACCTGTGTCAATCCCAGTTACACATTCCAGTTGATCAAAACTAAAGCCAGGGTCGTTTTTTAAATAAGTGGCAATCTCCAACCACTGATCCGGTTTTAATTCTATCTGACTTTCCGCAAGTTCTTCATTATCAATAACGGAACCGGGAAATTGTTGATCTAGCGTTTCCTTTATCTCTGTAGGGGTCATACAGACTTTCGTGTCAAAGGACGTTCAGCCTGTATCTTTTCTTGAAGTTTAAGCAACCCTTCAATCAATGCTTCGGGTCTTGGCGGACATCCGGGCACATAAACATCCACAGGTACTACAATGTCAACACCTTTCAATACATGGTATCCGTGCTGCCAGTAGGGTCCACCACTTGTAGCACAACTGCCCATGGATATAACATACTTGGGATCCGCCATTTGCTCATACAATTTTTTCACGCGCAGTCCCATTTTCATTGTGACTGTACCCGCCACAATCATGACATCTGCCTGGCGAGGAGATGATCTGGGAATCATTCCAATCCGCATTAAGTCGTGACGACTGGCAGCCGTTGCCATCATCTCAATGGCGCAACAGGCTAAACCAAATTGAAAAAACCAAGGCGATGTGGACCGTGCCCAGCCAAGCAACTTATCCAGCGATGCGACAACAACATTATCTTGAAATTTATGTTCTAAAACACCCATTAAATTTCCTTTACAGTTTGAGGCTTTTTAGAGCCCATTTTGGCATAACGCCCGCGGCCATACTTTACATTGTATTTTACCCAATCCAAATCTCCCTTTTTCCATACATAAGCTAAACCAATTATCAGGATGAAAAGAAAAATGCCCATTTCAACGAAGGCAAGCATACCCAGTTCAGTAAAAACAACGGACCAAGGGAAAAGGAAAACGACTTCCACATCGAATATGAGAAATATAAGTGCAATCACATAAAAACGAATATTGAATTGAACCCAGGCAGACCCCTCAGACTCTTCCCCGCATTCATATGTTGCCAGTTTATCAGGATTAGGATTGCTGGGAGCAACCAATTTCTGAATAAGCAAGGGTACGTAGACAAGCACAATACCCATTAAGATAAAAATAAATATGGTTCCGAAGTCGCGATACATTGATTTTATAAGCTCTTTTGAAGACGACAAATATAGAATACTCTACGAAGATTGGTCAAGGTAAACTTCACCAATTTTATCCTATTTTTCCGACGGAAACCAGGCTACTTAATTCGGAAAAAAATGTGAAAGAGAATAAACTCTAATAGTGAATATGCTTGTTAAGTTTCCCCTCTTTTCCCCCAACCCATTTTTTGTCTTAGGGTCTTGAAGTAATTGGAATCTTCAAATGCGATCATACGAATTTCAAAAGGAGCCTTTTGAATAAATATTTTTGACTCTGGATTTAAGTATTCGTTGACCTGTCCATCTACCGCAAAAGCGATTTCATCAGTACCATCATCAAGAAATTTAATCTCTAAGTTTTGGTCAGAGGGCAATACAATTGGTCGCAATGAGAGTGTATGTGGACTTATAGGAGATACCACCATGGTATTCATTTCTGGTATCACAATGGGACCGCCAGCTGATAGTGAATAGGCTGTAGAGCCGGTAGGTGTAGCGATAATCAAACCATCAGCTTTATAATCTGCAACATAGTGATCATTGGCTGACAGTTGCATAGTGATAATCCGATGAGATTTACCTCGGTCAATGACAAAATCATTCAAAGCATAAAATATTTGTGGACCATTACCATTGATGATCTCAGCTTTCAAAATCATTCGTTTATGCAGAGAATAATTTCCCGTTGCAACCATATCTAAACGATTAAACATATCATCTACGGTTACTTCAGCCAGAAAACCCAATTCACCCAGATGTATACCAAGAATGGGCGTTTTGCGATGTCCCACAGCACGGGTCACTGAAAGTATAGTTCCATCTCCTCCTAAAGTCAGTAAAAAATCAGTCTGATAAAAATCATCCGCTGATTCAATGAGCTGATAGTCATAAGTAAAGCTTTTTGGTAAATTATCTTGAATCCGTGTAGTAAGGAATGTTGCTAGCTTATTATCCTTTGCCCAATCCATGATTGGTGGAAGTAACTCCCAGAAACGTGGTTTATCCGTATTACCCCAGATACCTAAAGATTTTGGCTTTTTTACTCTGGCAGACATTAATCTTTAAAATCCTCCGTTTTCAAATTGCCTTCCGTGTCTTTCATTAATACTTTTATACGCTGCTCTGCTGACTCTAGATGATTTCTTAAGGATTCAGTTAGCTTGACACCCTCTTCAAATAATTTCATACTGTTCTCTAAAGATTCATTTTCTCCTTCCAAAGATGAGACAATCTCCTCCAATCGTTTCAAGGCAATTTCGAATTCAAATGGTTTTTGCTTGGGCATAGCTCAATTTAAGATACGTTTTCAATTTACTCAATTTCCACTGGTAAGGGATTTCTTTTTTTCTGCTTCCAAAGAACCGTCCCCGGTCTTTAACACAAACCTATCACCTTTATCCAAGGCATCCGCATGTCGTATGATAGAACCATCACTATTGAAAGCAATACTGTATCCTCGATTAAGGACATCTGAAGGGTTTAATACGGATAATTCCTTTTCCAACCCTTTCAATTTTTCTTTAGTAACGGAAAAGTGATGATTCATGGAAAGATCCATTTGATGTCCCAAGATCTTTAAATTTTTCCGCTGTAAATCAATAATGACTTGGGGCTGTTGGAGTGCATGCCTTTCAGAGAGATGATCGACTTGTTGCCAAAAACGATCTAATTGGTGCTGCAAAGTCATAGACAATTTTTGAATCCATTGGGATAAAACCATCTTAAGCTCATCTACACTGGGTGTTGCAAGTTCTGCTGCAGCTGTAGGTGTGGGCGCGCGAAGGTCTGCTACCATATCACTGATTGTTATATCTGTTTCATGCCCCACTGCTGAGATCAAGGGAGTTTTACAAGCGACAATAGTACGTGCCAGTGCTTCCTCATTGAATGGCCATAAATCTTCTAATGTCCCCCCACCTCGACCAATAATTATAATGTCAATATCTTTCCGCGATTCCAATTCTTTGATACCCTTAATTAAATCAGTAGTGGCGTTATTTCCTTGAACTAAGGAAGGGTATAATACGATTTCCACATAAGGGGCCCGCCGATTAAAAACATTGAGCATGTCCTGCAAAGCTGCACCAGTGCGGGAAGTCACAATCCCAATCCTTTTTGGATAAGATGGTAAAATTTTATTTAATGATTCATCAAATAAACCTTCAACTGCTAATTGTTTTTTGAGTGCTTCGAAGGCTAGATAAAGGGTGCCAATCCCCGCAGGCTCCATGTTTTGTACCATTAGCTGGTATTGACCTCTAGGTTCGTAGACTGTAATCTTTCCATGCAGTAAAACTTCCATTCCATTTTCCGGTTTAAAATGGATCATTTGATTATATCCGCGAAACATAACACAGCGCAATTCGGCAGAATCATCCTTTACAGTGAAATACATATGTCCGGAAGAATGGTGTTTAAAATTGGATATTTCACCTTGAATCCATATACTTGAAAATTGAGACTCAATCTGCCCTTTGATTTGTGCCGTAATCTCAGAAACAGAAAGAACACTTCGAGATTGACTCATGGCAGTTTTGGTCTCCCCGCTTGCTCCCAACAATAATTCCATAAAGAAGCTAAACGCATAACCGCACGC
>CAYXUK010000005.1:0-8830 GCA_964468295.1 uncultured bacterium
AGGCAGTGAATGGGGCCGTGCAGCATCAGCATGGGAAGATTTACTTCATTATGATCCCCATAATCGGGAAGTGAAAGATCTCTTGCCTCAGGCCTATTATATTCTGGCTGTAGAATACAATCGTGTAGGTGAATCGGGATTGGGCCAATCTGCTTTTCGTAAAGCTTTGAGTGTAAATAAAAACTCGGGTATTTGGCTACCTGGATCAATGAGGACATTAGGCGATTTTTATCGTGATAAAGGTATGTTTAGGGAGTCTTTAGCAGCTTATCAGGAAGCAATTGAACTTAAACCCTCTGATTCTGAGACTTACCTGGGTTTAGGAATTACCTACTGGAAAATAAATGAATCTGGTTTGGCTAAAGCGGCTTGGCAGCGTTCCATGGAACTGGATCCTACCAGCAATGATGCGCGAGGCTGGCTTCTGCTTGCGGGTAAAATATCAGGGTAAATTAATCTTTTTCGTTCCTCCCTCGTAAAAATTTTGTAGGGGACGGTTATTTCCGCCCCCTATTTTTTTATGTATTGATCCATTTGCTAAAATTAATAATAAAGAAAATAGAATTTCTGAAATCATCGGTGAATAGGAAGTAATCAACCTAATTTCTAAAGCAATGAAATCCACCATATTATTCATTTCTATTTTTTCATTTATTTTTGGTGGCCAGCGTCCTGGTGATAAAGCCGTGCGTACCGGTGCTGATGCTTTTTATAATTATGAATATGAAAAAAGTATCAAAATTCTTACCAAAGCCCGAAAAGATTATCCAGAACATCCCGGCGTACACGTGGCATGGGCGGCAGCCCATTGGCGATATGAAGAAGCCAATCTAAATATTGAAGAGGTTTATGCGAATTTTGAGCGGAATCTATCTGAAATTGTGACCGTATACGATTCATTGGTAGCAAAATATCCTGATGAGCAGGAGTACAAATTATATCAGGGAACAGCTAAAGGATTAAATGCCCGCATTTATCTTGGGCAGAAAAAATGGGTTCCAACGCTCATATCCGCATACCAGGGTTTTCGAATCATTCAAAAAGCAAAGGAAAAGGATCCATATTTAACGGACGCCTATTTACCCATCGGAATTGTAGAATATTATGCCGGTATGAGCAATGTACTAATAAAGGCAGGTGCAGAGATGTTTGGTCTTAATGCTTCAAAGATGGAAGGTATCCGTAAAATGGAAATCGCTGCCACTAAAAGCACGTGGGCGTGGACAGAGTCCATGAGTATTTTGTCGTTTATCTATCAATTTATTGATATAAATGAATCTAGAGGATTGGAACTCAGTAAACTATTATCCGAAAAGTATCCTAAAAATTATGATTATCATGTGCATTATGCATATAGCCTTATCCATACTGGGGACTTAAAACGAGCTAAAATGGAATTGAATAAGCTAAATCACAAATTGACC
This sequence comes from uncultured bacterium, assembly GCA_964468295.1. Classification (GTDB taxonomy): domain Bacteria; phylum Fidelibacterota; class Marinisomatia; order Marinisomatales; family TCS55; genus TCS55. The sequence goes on from CAYXUK010000005.1 coordinate 1,425, forward strand.
GAATTGGGTCCCCGTCATCGCAAACTGTATACAGCAAATTTAAATTATCTGTGGGGACATTATTTCTTTTTAAAAGGGGAGGATGAAAAGGCCATGGGATTTCTGCAAAAATGTATCGATTTATACCATGCTGAATTGGATGCCTTTTTAGGTAATGCTCACCTTTTGCAGGGTATGATTCTAGATAAGCGGAAAGACAGGATGGGGGCCGTCATCTCCTATAAAAAATGTATAGAATTAGATAACCACACTCAGGCGATCTTATTAGCAAAGCAATATTTGAATGAACCATTTCAAGGCTAGAGCGTTGTAATTTTTCTACTATCAAACAATGATTACACGTAGAAAAACAAGGCAGGTAAAAGTTGGTGATTTGTTGGTGGGCGGCGATGCAGCTATATCTGTACAGTCCATGACCACCACCAAAACGCATGATTTAACGGCCACACTGAAAGAAGTAGATCGCTTAGAAGAAGCAGGGTGTCAGATCATACGCATAACCGTTCCCGATCAAAAAGCCGCTGATGCACTTTATAAAATTAAAAAACATATGACTGTTCCGTTGGTAGCCGATATTCATTTCAATTATCGCATGGCCTTAGAAGCGGTAGATGCTGGCGCAGATAAAATTCGCATCAATCCTGGTAATATTGGTGGAAAAAAACGAGTAAAAGAAGTCCTAGAAAAGGTGAAAGGCGCTAATCTCCCTATCCGTATCGGAGTGAATGCCGGCAGTTTGGAAAAAGATCTTATCGAAAAATATGGTTATCCAACGCCTGAAGCCATGGTAGAAAGTGCCATTCGCCATATAGATATTTGTAAAGAGCATGACTTTGAGGATATTATTGTGTCACTCAAAGCTTCGGATGTCAACCTTATGATGGCTGCTTACGAATTGTTTTCGCAGCAGTATGATTATCCTCTCCATTTAGGTGTCACAGAGGCAGGGCCAACCAAATCGGGCACAGTAAAATCCTCTGTAGGTATCGGTACGCTTTTGGCCAAAGGAATTGGTGACACGATACGAGTCAGTCTCACCGATGATTCGGTTGAAGAAGTACGTGTTGGATTTGAAATATTAAAATCACTGGCTTTAGCCAGTAAAGGTGTAACTATCGTAGCCTGTCCAACCTGTGGACGTTTAGAGGTCGATTTATTTAAAATTGCAGGTGAAATGGAGGAAAAGCTACAAGATGTTAAAACTCCCATGACAGTCGCCCTAATGGGCTGTGCGGTGAATGGCCCAGGAGAAGCAACTCACACGGATCTAGGAATCGCCTTTGGTAAAGGTGCCGGACATTTGTATTATCAGGGTGAAAATCGTGGTAAGGTTTCGGAAAATGAGGCCATATCTAAGTTAGAAGAAATGATCTCTGAATTCGAAACAAAACAGCAAGAAGAATAGCATGAAATTTGTTTTAACCATACTTTGCACATTATCACTTATTCTAGCACAGCAGAAAAAGGTTGATCCGGCGCCTAATGCGATTGCTGTATATTGGAAGACGCTGGATCCTCAGGAAAAGGAAATATTTTTATTCTCCTATCTCACCCAAGTATATGATACGCATCAGGAAATGATTAATAATTTGGGTTATGGAGAGGTAACCACCTGGTACTTTGATCATAAAGCCGAATTAGTGTATGGCATATTTGATCAGATTGATCAATCAGGAATGCAGGAATTCATTGGATGGATCGATGAGTATTACCGAAATCAAGAATTTTCAGGTAATGCATTTGATGATGCGCTTTCCTTTGCTTTTCGATTTCAACAGGCTGCAGGGGAAACTATCTGGGAGAAGTATGAAAACTTAAAATATGGAAAGATTAAGCCACAAAAGTAATGTCTATTTACCGCCCAAAGTTTATTAACGAGTGGCGCGATATAAAAAGAGAAGGAGGTTATAAACTACTCCTGAAAAAAAAAGGTTGGCAAGTTATTGTGGCCTTTTTCCTTTATTATCTCATCCGCGATTCTATTCTTTATATCATTATACCTTACATTATACTTCGTGAGGGGGGTTGTTTTTAGAATCTGGTAACTGTTTTGATCCAATGCCATAATATTGGATTTTAGTTGTGATTAGATTATAATTTCCCTGCAATCAACTTGTTGGGCTCATGAAAACCGAACAATTAAAGAAACTCCCTCAAGCGGTAGCACTTTTGGACCGCCTAAAAGCCATAAACCCAGGTTATGATATTGAAATTATAGAGCCTAAAAAACGCTGGCCGGATATTGAAACACGCAAGTTACCTAAAGTTATGGATATCATTAAACAACACCATAATGTATCCATAGACGGTCTTGGTAGAGATATTGGGCTTAAGGCATTTGTTGACCGAAGTAGGGATGCGGATCTATGGATTCATATATTGGATGAAAATGGGAAACTAATTGGTTTCTCTATCAATGAAGTGTATGATTTTCAAGATAAATTAATCAATTTTTTTCGTGTTACCATTTTTAGTAAGGCCCTTCAAAAACATGGCATATATGCTTTAATGAATAAATTAAAACTGGCAATTATTTCAGCAGATATTCTTCTGGTGCGGACCCAGAATCCTATCGTTTATAAATACTTTACACAAATGTGTGAGCTAAAAAGATTGAAAGTATCTCCAACGGCAAACTATATAGATCCAGCATCTTTGGATATTGCACGTCAAATTCTTCCTCAAGTAGATGAATTTTCTGTTGAGCGCGGTGTATTAAAAAGAGAAGCACTTAAAGGTACGCCGAAACCTCCCGAAGAATATGCTCCTATCTGGGATCGGATGGATATTTACAATGGAGATGTAGTTGTCATTATTGGATATACGGAATAATTAATTATTATTCATAAGAAACAAATAAAAATAAGAACAAATGCAATAATTCAATGATGAATTTGAAAGGTTTAGTATAATGAAAAATATTACCAATGTTACCATAATTTTTGTCTCAATGATATTATTTATAGTAATTCGTTTTTCATCTTTATTGGCTCAAAACACTAATAATTATGAAGATTTGCATGCGCTTTTTTTTGAATGGAGAAAGTTTGAAAACCCACCATTATTAGATGGAGCTCCAAATTATACAAAGTCACAGTTCAGAAAGAGGCAAAAAACATTTAAACTGCTTGAAAAAAAACTATCTGAGATTGATACTAGTAGATGGTCGCAAACTCAAAAAGTAGACTGGCAACTCTTACGAGCCGAAATGAATGGATATGATTTTAATCGGAGGATTCTTAGATCATGGGAAAGAGATCCGGCATTTTATCAAACAATTTGGATGTATCAAAGTGATGTTCCGGCACATGAAGGCCCTGTAAATCATGCCTTACTTGAATATTGGCAATATTCATTTCCACTCAAAGGAAAAGCCAAAACTAAATTCTTAAATGAATTAAAAGTTATCCCTTCGTTATTAAAACAAGCGCAAAAGAATCTTACCGGTAATGCGAGAGATCTATGGGTTGCTGGTATTAGAAATATTCGCGATCAAAAACAAAATCTAGATGTAATTGAAAAAACTCTACTAAAACATCATGATTCAAGGAAAGAAGCCGCTCTATTTGAATCGTTGGTTAAAGCAAAAACTGCTAATGAAAATTTTATTAAATGGTTAGAAAAAGAATCGCCCAAAAAAAATGGTTCGTCTGGTATAGGAAAAGATAATTATACATGGTATCAAAAGAATGTTCATCTGGTCCCTTTAACTTGGGAAGAAGAGGTTCAACTACTTCAAAGAGAATTGGATCGTGCATGGTCCTCATTAAAATTAGAAGAGCACAGAAATAAAGACCTTCCGCCAATGAAATCAGCTGATACTCCTGAAGAATTTGCTGAACTGACTGCTAAGGCAGTGAATAAAATGATGGATTTTCTTGAAAAAAATGATGTGATGTATATAAAACCAAATATGAAACCCGCTTTGCAGGAACATATGGGTAAGTTTGTACCTAAGGATGAACGCAATTTTTTTTCAATAGGTATGCATTTTGATCCCCTTCCTTTATATTCTCATTTTTATCATTGGTTTGATTTAGCACAGGTTAGAGATGAACCTCATTTAAATCCAATTCGAAGGCTATCACCATTGTATAATATGTACGATTCAAAAAATGAGGGTATTGCAACTGCTGTCGAAGAGATGTTTATGCATGCTGGCTTATATGAAAAGAGCCCTCGTTCAAGAGAAATTGTTTGGATTATGTTAGCTCAGCGAGCTGCCCGAGGTTTAGGGTCATTATATGCTCATGCAAATATAATGACAATGGCTGAGGCAAGTCAGGTGCATGTAAAATGGACACCTAGAGGTTGGATGGAGAGAGAACCTCACCTTTTAGAGTTTGAACAGCACCTTTATTTAAGACAACCTGGTTATGGAACTTGTTATGTTACTGGAAAATATCTCATTGAGAACCTTATGGCTCAATATGCAGAAAAATTGGAAACAGAAGGAAAACCATTCGTACTTAAGGATTTTTTAAATCGGTTCAACAATGCAGGGAATATACCAGTAGAACTGATTCGTCAGGAAATGATAGGAAACTGATTTTGTGGATGCAATAAAATAATTATTAATCTAAAATGCTGCTTTTTTAATAAAGAATAGCATATGCTGGCGGGGTAATGCTTTAAATGATCGATTTAATTCAAAACCTGAATTTTTCATCTCTTTTCGAATTTGATTAATGCTCATTTTATGTAGTGGTTTTATCATAACCTTTGGGTCTTCTTTTCTGTATTCGACTAATACAATATTCCCATTTTGTTTCATAGCTCGGTAGATATCTTGCATTATTTCATAAGGAAATTCTAGTTCGTGATAAACGTCAACCATAATTAGATAATCAATTGATTCTTTTGGTAGATTAGTTATTTTTTCAGCACCCAAAATAAAATTCACATTTGTTATACCTTTACTTTTCATTTTTCGTAGATTGATATCAATCATTTCCCGTTGAATATCTACTGCATATACCAAACTACATAATGGGGCAATCTTTTCAGTAAAATAGCCGCTTCCCGCTCCAAAGTCGGCTACAACATCACTACTATTTAAACCTAGAGCATTGATTACAAGATCTGGACGCTCTTCGATTTCTCTTGATTTGCGGTCAAGCCAAGGGGCTCCCATATGTCCCATTATACTGCTTATTTCCCGACCAAGATATGTTTTACCGGTACCATCTCTACTTGCTTTAACATAGGTGTAGTCTTGTGCTAATAATGAACTGATAAAGACTACTAGGAGCCAGGAACGTTTAATCATTTGATTGCAATAATTATTTTATATAGGTGATGGGGCGCCAGTCTTGGGTGTATTTTCCTGAGACCTTGATATAATATACACCGGAAGAAACTCTATCTCCCAAGGCACCAATTCCATACCAGCTGAAATTATGATTTCCGGCTGTTAACTTTCCACTATGTAACCGTTTTACCTGTTTTCCGCTTAAATCAATTATATTAATGGAAACAGGAGCTTCTTTCATCATATATACCGAAAATTTCAAACCGCCATTAAAGGGGTTTGGATACGGATTCGCTATTTTGAATTCTATCGGAACATTTGCATTCGTAATACCAGGTTTTCCATCCTGTATCGCTAAGCTATAATCCCAATTGCCACTGAACGTATCCTGACTTACAACGGATAGATGGATTGATTTTAAATCAATAGGATCTATATTAATTGAGGGGCTTGATATGATCATAAATGAATCATCTTTTTTTCTCAGGATTGCGTTCATTTGCAAATCGGATAAAGAACCACTATTATTGATTAAATCAATTAAAACCGGCAATTGGGTAATTACTTGAGTGTATTGACTGGCAAATCGATCCAAACTGGTCGAATATACGGTATCCTGTTTACCGTTTTGAAAACTCACTTTACGAAAAATGGCAGGACCATCCACAGGATAAGCTTCCGCTTCTTCATAGATATAATTGCCCTCCGCAGGCAATGAAGACATGATTTTATTTGCGATAGACATTCCATTTAGCGCATGCTGAAAAGAATATCCCTGTTGATTTAATGAAGCGTCGATAGCTGCATGGCTACCATCCCGTTTGCGACTATCTGATTTTACAGATTCTTCAAATATTATTCTGATAGGTTCTGTACCACCCATATGTTGCTCTATATATTCGAAAAAGATGAATGATCCATACCAATGAAAACCACTTTCATCTAATGCGCGGTCTGGTTGCGCAAACCAATCTTGCATATATTGATAGCAATCATTGATCTCATCATAAATTTCTTCTTCTATCCAAACAGCAGAGGCTTCTAAAACCCAAGGCATTTCCCAGCCGTCGTAACCAAACTGGATGGCATGAAAATATTCATGGGCGGCTGACACTTTGATATTTTCGATTTCTTCCAAAGGGAAGTTCTTATAATTGTTTCGCATGGCCATGTAACTGGTAAATGCATTCATTTCAACAATCAGTTTAGACTGTTCATTATCACCTTTTCCCTGGGCAAAGTCCTCCGGTTGAGTATAGGCGTAATAACGAGAAGGTAATTCACGAACATAAATATCATAATGATCAGAACCGCCTTTATCTAAGTTGCCAGAGTAATAACCATCTCCTGGCGGTCTTATATAGCCTTGTTTTTCATGGAGTTCTTGGGCAACATGGTTAAATATATTGGCCATGGATTCTATATAGTCTGGGATACCACTAGCATCAGCATCAGTTAGTGGTACAGCATGTTGTAAGCCAGTAGTTGTATAATGAAAACGGAAAAAACCACTATCATAGAATTGATCTAAGCCGTTTGCTTCCGGACGGTTGAGGCCGATTCTTGAAACAAGGGAAGAACTAAAATTGAAGCCCAGGGTCTCTAATGCAACACGGTCATTTGCGGGCAAATTCATCCCATTTTTGGCAATCTCCAATAAATGAGGTGTCAGATGTCGCTTGCTTACAGATAGGCCTGAGAATGCTGAAATAACAGCTTCTGCCGATTTCTGAGGTATTTCAGCTGATAATAAAAAAGGAAAGAGCAAATATATTGCAATAGACCTATTCATGACCTTTCTGGTGTTTTCGCTTTCTTTTGTTATACAAATAGAAACGAATGAATATGGCCATCAATATGAGGCCGGCTACGTAAAAATAAGCAAAATAGGGTAAGAGCTCTTTCATTTTATTTTCTTTGCGATGAAGTTTTCATAAATATATGCAGAGACGATTAAACCCATACCTATAGGAACTTCCCACCCTTTTTGAGTTTCACCAGCAAGGAATCCTGCGCCTGTAAGCCCTGCGCCAATAAAATAGACTGCTTTAACCCATAGTGGTCTTTGTATTGAAGATTGGCTTTGAAAAGGGGATGTGCTCGGTTTCTCTTGTTCCATTGCCACTAATACATCTGAAAGGGGAAAGCGAAGAGA
>CAYXUK010000005.1:8930-26350 GCA_964468295.1 uncultured bacterium
ACTTTGATAAATACGCCATTCTTTTTATCGGAAATAATTAAATCCGATATCCAAGTAGATTGGGCTTGGAGTATGGTTATAGACAAAATTAGAATGAAACGCATGGTAATGTTACAAGTCCTGGCTTGTTCTGTTCCGATATTCCTCAATACCTCTTTCAAGGCCTTCCAAAATTGCCTCTATAACCGTATTAGAACGGATATTATTTATCATTGCCAAAACTAAGATAGGATATACTTCTTGAGGAAGAAGAGGCTCGAGAGCATCAAAAGGATCTTCTTCATCGAGAATGTCATCCATTGTTAAGCCGCTTTTGAGTTTTTTCTGAAGGCTTTCCTGTAAAGAAAAGATATATGATTTTGTTTCCGAACTGGAAAAAGAAAGCAATTCTTCTGTTGTAGGATTTGTATTTTTGGACATGTAAGGTAAGAATTTAGGGGAGAACTATGATGCGAGGAATGGGGATTTAGAGATTGAACCCCAAAGGAGGCTCAAGGTAATTTCACACCTCTTATGAGAATGCCTCGGAACCATTTTCTCATTTTTCTCCTTATTTCCCTTTTGTCTCTACCATTGATAGCTCAGATTAAAAATCAGGCCGCAGTGGGTGCGGTGACCATCGATGGCCAGGTTTGGAATCAAGTTGCCATGCGGCCCGTCATCCCTTTTGGAAAATGGGGTGTAGCGCTTGATCTGGTGATTTATTTTGACGCGGAAGGAAATATTCATACTGATGAATGGGATTTTTCTTCAACTAACGCGATAAAGAATACATTAATTGATAAAATATATTATATCCGTTATGGCTTTCCCGGAGATAATATTTACGGAAAAATAGGCGCATTAGATCAGATTGATTTAGGTTATGGTATTTTAGTCAGTGGTTATTCCAATACGATGCTTTATCCCCAGGTTAGAAAAACAGGATTTAATTTTGAATATAACCGTAAATCATTAAATATAGAAGGATTCGTAAATGACTTCAAGGAAAATATAGGTTTATTTGGATCTCGAATAGCGACCCGAAAAATTATGGGCTTACCGATTGGTATTTCATTTGTCACAGACCGAAATCAATATTTGGGACTGAAAGACAGTGATGGAGATGGGCGACCCAATGTGGTAGATGATTTTCCTAATGATAAATCCTGGTGGGTGGATACCGATAGTGATGGCTTGGCTGATAATGATCCGGCTGAGTGGGATATTGACGGTGATGGTATTACCGATACACTGGATAGTCGCATACCAAATTGGAGTGGTGAAATAGTGATTTTGGATAAGGATATCACTCGCAAAGGTAACCCACTGAATTTGAGTGAAGATTCTGATGGTATTATGGCCATTGCTGTGGACATCGGTTATCCCTTGGTAACGCAGGAAAATTTATCTATTTCTCTTTATGCTCAAATGGCCCAAATGATCGGTGAAACGGTTCATCCCCAATCAGGTGAATCATTGAGCCTGGGTACGGGATTGGTGCCGTTTGGTATTTCATCCCGGTTTGGCCCAGCACGGTTGAATTTTGAATACCGCATGATGCCAGATGGCCGTTTTGAATTCAATTATTGGAACCGACTTTATGAAATTGAACGGGTCAGTTTTTCATCGGGAATAAACAACCAAATCAATTTAAAGACGAAGGAATCAAAATTAGGACGTTTTGGAGAACAAAAAGGGTATTTTACCCGCATGATATTGAGTGTGGGCCCCATGTTGGAAGCCAGTGCATCATACCATGATATGCTGGGGGAAATATGGTCAGTTGGAGAGCAAGATTTTATCGATAATAAAAATCAGACTTTTTTAGCATCCCTGCGTTTGAAAAAAGCAATCAGCAAAATTCAATCAGCACGCGCATTTTATCAGCAGAGAAATGTGCCGGATCCATTTAAATTCGAATACACTGAAAGCACAATCTTAGGCTATCGATTGGGTATTTCCTTTGGTCAGGGATTGGTGTTGAATTACACTTTTCGGCGATCTTTTCGTGATATGAATGGTGACGGAAAAATTAGCGGAGATAATGAAACGATTGATATTACTTCAATCGAAACTTCATTTTCATTTTGAACATATTGTTAAAATTAGGAAACGATAAATAATAATTAATTAACACATGATGAACAGCCAGGAAATACGAAGCGCTTTTATCGATTTTTTTCAAGAGAAAGATCACCGGTTTATTCGCAGTTCTCCCGTGGTTCCAATAGATGATCCGACGCTGCTTTTTACAAACGCAGGTATGAATCAATTTAAACCAATTTTTCTTGGTCAACAGGAAGCAGAACACCTACGTGTCGTTAACAGCCAGAAATGTATCCGAGTGAGTGGGAAGCATAATGATCTTGAAGAGGTGGGCTTAGATACATTTCATCATACATTTTTTGAAATGCTGGGTAACTGGTCTTTTGGCGATTATTATAAAGCCGAAGCGATACAATGGGCTTGGGAATTATTTACAGAAGTGTGGGGTTTGGATAAAAACAGGTTATGGGCTACGGTGTATAATGATGATGAAGAAGCATTTCAGCTTTGGCCTAAAGTAACTGATATTGATTCTAGCCGAGTGCTCAAATTTGACAAAAAAGATAATTTTTGGGAAATGGGTGAAACGGGCCCTTGTGGTCCTTGCTCAGAAATCCATTATTTTATTGGAGATGACCTGAATAAACAGCGGTCAGAAAGTGTTAATGTTTCTGATCAATACTGGGAATTGTGGAACCTAGTTTTTATTCAGAATAATCGTATAGAAGATGGGAGTCTTGCGGATCTGCCGGCAAAACATGTAGATACAGGTGCAGGCTTCGAACGGATCGTTTCGGTCTTGCAGAATAGAACTAGTAATTATGCTACTGATTTATTTATGCCTATTATACAAAAAGTAGAAAATTTAACGGGAAAGTCATATCAGGATAATCCTGTCCCATTTCAAGTGATTGCTGACCACATTCGGATGCTCAGTTTTTCCATTGCCGATGGATCTATGCCGGGGAATGAAGGGAGAGGATATGTTCTTCGAAGGATTTTGCGTCGGGCAGCGCGCTTTGGACGGATGCTGGATCAGCACCAGCCATTTATTTATAACCTGACCGATATCGTAGGTGAAATAATGGGTGATTTTTTCCCTGAAGTGGTTGAAAAACGAGCCCATATTGAAAAAGTGGTTAAAGCAGAGGAGTCGTCTTTTAATGATACATTGGATCGTGGTTTGATTCATTTCGATAAAGTACTAAAAAATGTTTCTGGTAAACAGATTTCAGGTCTGGAGGCATTTCGTTTGTACGATACGTATGGATTTCCATTAGATCTCACTCAGCTTATGGCTCGAGAAAAGGGGCTAGATGTAGATGAAAAAGGCTATATTGCTGAAATGGATCAACAGAAAAAACGCGCCAAAGCCTCTGGTAAATTTGTTGCAGAAGTAGATGAGCTAAAATGGAAACATGTTTCCAAGGGAAAGGACTCAGATTTCAAAGGGTATGAAACTTTATCCACCGATTCCCAGATTCGCCGCTATACCCATCAAAATGATCATATTCTGGTTGTACTGGATAAAACACCTTTTTATGCAGAGTCCGGCGGTCAGATTGGCGATACAGGCGATATTAAAGGTAATGGTGTTGAACTTGTTGTCGAAAATGTAACAAATAATGGCGCTACCTCGATTCATTACTGCAAGGGTTCAATCGATGAAAAAGTAAAAGGAAAAGTCCAGTGTATGGTCGATGGCGATCGTCGACAGAATATTCGTAAAAACCATACGGCAACCCACTTGATGCATCAAGCTTTGAAGTTAATATTGGGTGATCACGTCCAGCAGGCAGGATCTCTTGTGCACCCCGACTATCTCAGATTTGATTTAACCCATTTTGAAAAGCTGACTTCCGATCAAATTCGTGAAATAGAAACTATGGTAAATCGTGAAATACTATTGAATAATGCTTTAGATATTTCAGTGAAAAATTTTGATGAAGCAAAAAAACAAGGCGCTGTTGCCATGTTCGGCGAGAAATATGGAGATGAAGTACGAGTAGTTACTGTGGCTAACTTTTCCATGGAACTGTGTGGTGGAACCCATGTGGAACGCACGGGGGATATTGGATTATTCAAAATAACAGAAGAGAGTTCTCTGGCATCCGGCGTACGCCGGATCGTTGCTGTTACCGGACCAAAAGCAGTTGAATATATACAGGAACAGGCTGCTGCCCTTGGTAATATTCAGAGCCAGTTAAATTCTGGTATGGAACAGGTTTCTGAACGTATCGATCAACTATTGGCGCAGAAAAGGAAAATAGAGAAAGAATTAAAACGTCAAAAGAAATCGGGTACAGCATTTAATGCCAAATCACTGGTAGAAAAGGCCAAATTGGTTGGTGACCAAAGTATTGTCATACAAATGACAGATGCAGGATCTATGGATGAATTGAAAGGATATGGAGATTCCCTATTAACGGTACTTAAAAGTGGTGTGGGAGTGCTAGGCGCTGAAGCTGAAAAACCATCAGTTGTTATTGTTGTAAGCCAGGATCTGGTAAAAAGAGGGTTAAAGGCCGGAGATTTGGCTCAATTAATTGGCAATGAGATGGGCGGCGGCGGCGGCGGTAAACCTCACCTGGCAACTGCTGGTGGACAAGATGCCAAAGGCTTAAAAAGTGCTATGGCTAAAAGTTTGAGTATTATTAAAAAATTAATACAGGAATGATTCAGAAAAATGCAGTACAAGCAAGATGGCGACACCTACATCATTTATCTCGAGCAGAACGAGCCAATTATGGCTACCTTAACCCAGTTTTGCAAGGAACAAAGTATTATGAATGGACAACTTTCTGGTATCGGTGCAATCAAAGAAATTGAAATGGGTGCCTATGACTTGGTACAAAAAGAATATGTAACCAAAAAATTTGATGAATTATGGGAATTAACATCCTATCAGGGTAATGTATTGCTAAAAGACGGGGAACCATTCATTCATGCCCACATTACAATCTGTAATCACAGTTTGGATGTAAAAGGTGGGCATCTCTTTGAAGCGCAAGTTGGTGTTGTTGGTGAATTCATCCTCAGAAAGATAAATACAGATGGAAAAAGAGAGTTTGATTCTGCAATTGGCCTTGCCTGTGCAGCATTCAATTAATTAGGAGGAATAAAATGGATCGCAAAGTTATTTCTGACGCTCATGCACCGAACCCGATTGGTCCTTATAACCAAGCGGTAATCTCTAATGGGTTTGTATTCACTGCTGGACAGATTGCTATTGATCCGGATACAGGTCAATTGGTTGAGGGCGATCTTACGTCTCGGGTTGAACAGGTTTTTCGCAATCTATCTGCAATTTTAGAACGAGCTGGCTCCGATCTATCCAAAGTAGTGAAATTTACAGTTTTTCTAACGGATATGGGCAGTTTTGCTGAAGTGAATAAAGTTTTCAATCAATATTTAGATGAAGATAATGCACCGGCTAGGTCAACGGTAGAGGTTTCCGGATTGCCGATTGGGACCGATGTGGAAATTGAGTGTATTGCTGCCTTATAATTTTTAGATGAACCAAAAGCGTTTTCTGATATTTGCTATCCTTTTACCTTTGTTTGGCCAGGAAGTGGACAGTCTTTCCAGAAAAACACCTCAGGAAGCTATGAAAAGAGCACTTATGTTTCCTGGGGGTGGACAGTTTTATAACGGGGAAACAATCAAGGGGGCTCTATTAGTTGGTATAACGATTGGATCAGCCTACTTTTATGCAGATAATGCTAATAACTATAACAATTATTCTGGTACGGACAATGCGATAAAACAGGACTATTTAGAGCAAAGAAACAAATATGGATGGTGGATTGGTTTTGTCTATATTTACGGCCTTTTAGATGCTATAGTAGAAGCACATTTACATCCATTTAAAGAAGTAATGAATGAGGATTTAGAGCAGCCAAAAAAGGAAGGTAATCAGGAAAAATGAGTCAAAATCGTGAACAATGGGGTTCAAAGTTAGGATTTATCCTAGCCGCATCAGGTTCAGCGGTAGGTATAGGAAATATTTGGAAATATCCCCATATGGCTGGGCAAAATGGCGGGGCGGCCTTTACCCTAGTATACTTGGCATGTATTTTCGTCGTTGGTCTATCAATCGTTATAGCTGAATTTGTCATTGGAAGAAAAACACAATTAAGCCCGGTCGGTGCTTTCGAGCAATTAGCTCCTAGTTCGAACTGGAAATGGGTTGGTTTTCTTGGTGTAGCATCAGCTTTTGTTATTCTTTCATTCTATGGTGTGGTCGGTGGATGGGTTTTGAAATACGTTATTTTTTCTATCACTGGGGGTTTCAATGAATTAGCAGGTGATCCTGATGCTGCTGGGAATGTTTTCAATACTTTTATTACAGATACGTGGAGCCCAATTATATATCAAGTATTTTTCATGGCATTTTGTGTTTGGGTTATTGTGAATGGCGTAAAGGGCGGAATTGAAAAATGGTCAAAAATAATGATGCCGCTTATTGTAGTTCTGCTAGCTGTACTTGCGGTCCGTGGGATGACGCTTGCAGGAGGTATGAAAGGGATTTCATTTTTGTTTAACCCACGCTTTGAAGATTTGACTGCTTCTGCTATAGTCCTAGCATTAGGACATTCCTTTTTTACAGTAAGCCTCGGTATGGGAACGATGATCACTTATGGCAGTTATCTGGATAGAAAACAAAATTTATTGAATTCAGCCGTATGGGTCATTGCGCTGGACACGGCAATCGCCATGCTGGCAGGCATAGCCATTTTTACTACTGTTTTCGCTTTAGGTGCAAATCCTGCAGAAGGTCCGGGTCTGATCTTTGTCGTTTTACCTTCCGTATTTCCACAATTGGCTGGGGGTACTTTATGGGGAACAATGTTCTTCGTATTGTTATTTATGGCAGCTCTCACATCGGCAATTTCAATTCTTGAAGTAGTTACTGCTTATTTCATTGATCAGAAAGGATGGTCAAGGAAAAAAGCTACGATACAATTCGGTGCCGTTATAACTATCGTAGGTGTATTCTGTTCTTTATCAATGGGGGGTGGAGTCAATATCACAGAATTTCTTGGGATGCCATTTTTTGATGTAATGGATTATTTATCCGCAAAATATATGTTGCCAATTGGTGGAATGCTTACAGCGATTTTCATTTTAAGAAAATGGGGTATTCCCAATTTTATGGCGGAGCTTAAAATTGGTATGGAAAATGCCAATATTTCATCCAGATTAGTTCAAGTAGTTTTAACAATCGCGGCCGCCGTGGTAGCATTTATCATTTTTAATGAAGTATATGCCGAAATCTTCGGCAAGGCTTTGATTGGATAATTTTTGCTGGCAGAAAAGTATTTTCCCCAAGGATCAAACCGATACCAGACCTTATCGAATACATTTCGCAAATTAGATAAATTTGCGGCCCTGAATCCGGAACGGTGGTTCGGGGTGTGGTGCATGGTCCTGGCCGGTGCCAATGTGACTCACCATATTGAAGACCGGTGGTTCTATTGGGATTGGTCTTCATTATCATATGTATTGTTTGTAATGCTTGCTTTTGCTACCTATTGGGATAAACTAGCAAAACGGTTATTTCCAGTTTTTCCACAAAAGATTGATTCAGTAAAGTCAGGATTATTCATGTTGTTAATGGGGTTTATACTGTTTTTACTAGGCACCATTCCAAAGGGAATTGATTATTTGGTTTTGACCTATGGGCTGCCCTACCTGATTTATTTTATCGTTGGCCATTTAACTTATGCAATTCCAATCACGATAAATGATGTGGGTGAAAAGTCAGTACCATTGAAAGTAAAAATGGCGCCTATACTATTAATTATTGTGTTTCTTACGTTTTTGGCGACAGCTTTAGGAACATACAATAACGACCCCATGATTAGTACAGTCGCCGCTGTTTATTCTCCTTTTCCGCTCGTGGCACTGATATTCCCAGCTGCTGTCAGGCATCTGCAGCGCTGCCGTATGTATGTTGTCTTTATTCCGGCCATGTTTTTGGCCATGCGATTTCCTTGGTTTTTATTTCCTTTAATTCTTTTATTTTGGATTTTACGCTATTATCATTATTTCTGTCACGGAACCGTACATCCTTCATTTAAAGTTGATATATACGCCAGTCAAAAAAATTAGAACGGTCGCGCTTTAATGGACCGTTCAGACCTTTTAAAAGCACTTCACTTAGAAACATTTATCGCCCTCGATTTTGAAACGACTGGTCTGGAGGTTGAGGTTGATCGGGTTATGGAAGTAGCAGCGATTCTATTTAAAGATGGAGTCCCTGAAGATCGATTTACAACACTGATCAATCCCGGTATACCAATTCCCAAAATGATTGAGGAAATCACGGGAATCACAAATGAAATGGTAGCAGATGCACCTGCTGAAAATAAAATTTTGGATAACCTTTTTGAATTTATTGGTGATTATCCATTAGTAGCCCATAATATGCCATTTGACTTTTCATTTCTTCAGGAAATGGCCTTAAGACATCAGAAAGAATTGAGAGATCGAAAATTATATGATACGCTTACTTTATCACGGGCATTACTGTTTTTCCAGCCAACACATAATTTAACCGCTGTTTCCGATTATTTCGGTTTATCTACTGAAGGAGCTCACCGGGCTGAATATGATACAGAGAACTGCGGAAAAATTTTCGTGAATTTCATCGAGGAAGCAGCCAGCTATAACCTTGATTTAATTTCAAGAATTGTGGCCATGCTCAAGCCATTTCAAGTCCATAATAAAGAATTATTCATAGATATTGCCAACGCTCTTACCCAAACAGGTGATTTAAAAAATGGACTGATCCAGTCTAAAATTTCCAAGCCGGAGAACACCAATATCTTTATCCATGAAGGTAAGGATGATATCAAATCTATGAATAGCGAGGAAGTATTTGGCCCGAACGGATACCTGAGTCAATCTTATGACAATTATGAAGATCGTCCAAACCAGGTCACCTATAGTCAGTTTATCGATGACATTATAACTAGCCCTGGTGGGATCGGTGTGGCAGAAGCGGGGACAGGTTTGGGTAAAAGTATGGCCTATTTATTCCCTGTGATTAAAAGTAATATTTCCAATCCAGATGATGGACCCATAATTGTATCCTGTTATACCAAGCATCTTCAGGATCAATTATTTAATAAAGATTTACCTCAATTAACGCAAGCTATTAATGCGCCAGTCCAAGCCGTAGTGTTGAAAGGGCGAAATAATTATATTTGTAAGTCCAGGTTGAATTGGCTGATTGGCAGTTTAGATAAAATGTTAAGTGCTGAGGAAGCTATGTACCTCGTCCCGTTAATGGTTTGGCTGGAATGGACCCAGACTGGAGATATGGATGAGTGCCCCGGGTTTACCAATGGGTATACTTTCAGGCTCATGGCACTAGTTCAAAGTGAGCCCGGGTTTTGTACTTCACCAATTTGTGCTCGTAATAATGGATGTTTTTTTGGCCCTTTAAGAAAAATGGTGTACAACGCTAATTTAATTGTTGTGAACCATGCTCTGTTGGTTTCGGAAGCTAAAGCACGGGTGGAAGCAGGGGAAGGGATGGGTTTTCTTCCAGAACACCAGTCGGTGATCATTGATGAAGCACACAACGTAGCTCAAGTAGCTTATCGCCAGCTAACCGCCGTATTAGATCAGCGGTCCCTAGGGTATTTTCTGGACCGAGTTGATCCTGAGCATTCCCATTCTGGGCGATGGAATAATCAATTAAAATCCTTAGGAGCGCTCCATCCTGATTTTGAAGGGTTGCGGAATGAACTCGGGGGAGCTATTCAAAGATGTCGGGAATCAATGAAAATATTCTTCGAAAAACTTGTTGGAAACAGTCTACATAGATTTGATCCGGAAGCAAAATATTCAACGAAGATTATTATTGAGAATCTGGCAGAAGAGTTTGGACCGTTGGAGGGTGATATCGAACAAGTGAATCGTGGTTTCCATGGTGCCAGAAACCAGGTACGCAGGTTGCGGGAAGCATTATTGGATATTGACGAAACCAGGGAAGATTTTCTGGAACTTCATCAATTATTCGATCGTGGGGAAGGTTTAATGACCGATTCTTTACTTCTTATTCAGGCTTTAACGACAAACCAAGACGATGATTGGGTGTACTGGTATGAAGGCAGTTTCAAAAATATCCGTGGACAGACCCAATTGATCCTTATGGTCCAGGGGGCACCAGTTGATATCGGGCCTGATCTATCAGGTGGATTATTTAAAGAATTGGATCATTCAATACTGACCAGTGCGACCCTTCGTACGGATGCATCATTTGATTATTTTCTTCAAAGGACAGGCCTAGACGGTGTGGAATTTGATGATTTAAAAACAGCTGTATTTGAAAGCCCTTTCCATTTTAACGAACAGGTTACCTATTACCAATATTCTGGTACGGATGGGCAAACCCCTGAAGCTCTAGCAAATATGATCTATTCTTGTCATCAACGCTATAATAAACGCATGATGGTCCTGTTTACATCTCGAGCCCAGTTGGAAAGCACATATCAATTATTACAGCGACAAGCGGGTAGTAGAGGCTTGCCAATATTTGCGCAGAAAAGACAATCATCCCGGACAGGTCTTGTTCGGGGTATGCATCAATCTGCCAACGGAATTTTATTGGGTACCAACGCCTTCTGGGAGGGTGTGGATCTGCCAGGTGAACTATTGGAAATCCTTATTATTGTCAAAATGCCATTTAATGTTCCAACCGAACCTCTGGTCAAGGCCTATGGAAATTTAATTCAGTCGCAGGGAGGTAACAGCTTTATGGATTATGCGCTGCCGGAATCGGTGATACGCTTCCGTCAGGGTTTTGGCCGGCTGATCCGTACAAGTTATGATGAAGGTATCTTTATCGTGATGGATGATCGAGTGGTCAACAAACGCTATGGAATAGCTTTCAGCGAAGCCATTCCGGTAGACATGACCGTATTTAGCAGTGTGGATGAATTAAACTGATTCAATATTGATATCATTTAAAACTAAAGTATGGCTTTCGATACTGGGAGCTCCGTTTTCTCTGATTTTTATCTATGTTATAACTATGCAGGTTCGTCACCCTGAAACTCGTTGGGACTGGAATAAAATTGAAGTAGATGCAATAGATTTTCCTTCAGGGTTCCAGTGGGGCGTGGCTACCTCTTCCCATCAAGTAGAAGGTAATTGCAATAATAATTGGTCCCGATGGGAAGCGAGCCTCAATGAAGATGGTACTCCGAGAATCCATAATGGTGACCGTTCTGCAATTGCCTGCGATCACTGGAACCGTTATAAAGAAGACATTGCGCTCATCAAGGCTTTAGGGGTTAGTGTTTATCGTTTTTCAGTTGAATGGAGTAAAATTGAACCGGTAGCAGGAAATTTTGATGAGTCAGCAATCCAGCATTATCGTGATCTATGTCTCGCCTTGAAAGACGCCGGAATCACACCAGTAGTCACTTTACACCATTTTACCAATCCCCTGTGGTTCGAAGATATGGGTGCCTTTGAAAATGAAGCAAATATTCGATATTTCGTTCGGTTCAGTCAACGCGTATTCAATTCGCTTAAAGATCATGTTGCAATATGGTGTACAATAAATGAACCGACCGTCTATACCAGCCAAGGTTATTTTAATGGTGTCTGGCCTCCTGGGAAGCGAGATCCCCAACTGGCCGGCGAAGTCATGAAAAATTTACTGGTTGCACACACAAGGGTGTATGAAGCATTGAAAAACCGTGAAGATGGAAAAAATTATCAAGTGGGTATTGTAAAAAATGTTTTTCCTTTTGATCCTTATAACCGCTGGAATCCTCTGGATTGGTTTGTTTGCAGGATATTAGATGGAGTATTTAATCAAGGTGCTATAGATTATTTTCAAACCGGTAAATTTTCTTTCAGTATGCCGGGCATGGATAAAGTAAAATATATTAATAAAAGTGGTATCGGCAGTTTAGACTTTATTGGTCTTAATAATTATTCTCACCAGCGGGTGAAATCGCGATTAAATCCCAAGGAATTTTTCCGCTTTGAATTTTATCCTGATGAAGAAATGACCGATATGTTCTATCCTATTTATCCTGAAGCAATTTATCGCTCAATTAAAAGGGTTAAGGACATCGATGTGCCTATAATTATTACAGAAAACGGTATTGCAGATAAAAAAGATGACCGTCGAAATATATATATTGAGCGTTATCTTTATTCTGTGTCTGAAGCTATCAAGGAAGGTGCGGATATCCGCGGCTATTATTACTGGTCTCTGATGGATAATTTTGAATGGTCAGAGGGTTACGAAATGAAATTTGGATTATATGAAGTTGATTTTACTACTCAGGTACGGACATTGCGGGAAGGGTCAAAGCGGTACATGGATATTGTTGCACGCTTTTCGCAGTAGAATCTATCATAATACCATTTTTCCAATGATCTCTTTCATCAGTTTGGCTGCTGTCATGGCTGTCAAGTTATTGATGTCTCGGTCAGGATTATATTCTACAACATCGCTGCCAATAACATTACCTCTTAGCTGATGAATGATCCGAATAATATCGCGTGTGGATAATCCCCCTGGTTCTAAATGGGAAACGCCTGGTGCAAAGGCTGGATCAAGACCGTCTAAATCAATTGAAATGTAAACCGGGCCATCAAATGTAAATACTGCTTCGGGGTTAAAATCTATCATTTCTATTATTTCTACCCCAAAGCGTTCGGCCTGAGATTTTTGATGGGTATTTAATGTTCTGATACCTACCTGGACCAGCCGGTCTGCAAGATTATTTTCCATGATACGGGCAAATGGAGATGCGTGGGAATAAGGATTATTGTCAAAATTATCATACAGGTCAGGATGGGCGTCAAAATGTAAAATATTCAAATTATTATATTTTTGTGCATAGGCCTGTATGATTGGAAATGTAATGGAATGATCTCCACCTAATGAAAGTACCATATGATCTTGATCGAGTTGTTTTTCGACTGTTTTTTGGATCAAATTCATGGCCGAATTTCCTGATGGCAGTTGCAGGTCTCCTAGGTTAGCAAATTTTGATTGATCTCCACAATCGATCCCATTTTCTGCAAACATATTAGAAGAATCGGAAAAAAAAGCTTCCATAATTAGTTGAGGCGCTTTAGCGGCCCCTTTGAGAAAAGATGAATTCTCATCTAAAGGGATTCCAAGGATAGAAATCATACAGTTTGAGGACGCTGATTTATCATTTTACAGAATCTGTATCAATTGTTATCTAATGGTAATAATGCATAATACTTATCATAATAGAGCATCTGTTCTATGAAGTTATCCGGATAGGTTATTATAATATCTGTAATTGCTTCATTTTCATCAGTCACAGGTTTATAGTGAGGGTTCATAAACCCAGCGTACGGTGCAATATCCAGTGCTTTACTTCGTTCAAGTACCTCTTCATGGATAGCCTGATCCACATTTACGCCATATTTTTCCACTAATTGTTTTGCCGCTTCATAATCACCTTGTGATTTTATCCGCTGAATCTCTCGTAGAAGCTCACCAAAAATCTTCTGCAGTGCATCATAGTCATTTATTACAAAATAGGTTTTGCCATCACTTATTTTCTTTTCAATGACATTATCTGGTTGCCCTTGTTCAAAAGCCCATTGCGAAATATATGCTCTGTTTCGCATGTGCGACTGTTCTATTTTTTCGCCAGGTTGAAGACGCCTAAGCTGGAGCATGAGTCCATTTCTTATATATCCATCATATTCCGCCTTACCTACTTCGTCCGAGTCCACCAAACCCATCTCTATAAGTTCGGGATCCATAATATAATACAGTCCGAAAAGATCGGCGCGACCTTCTTCAATAGTAGAGGCATAATTTTTCAGTGTCTCTTTTGGTGTTCCAACTCCTTTTTCAAGTTTGCCTGAGGCGTGCCCTAATACCTCATGCATAGCTGTATGCATCTTTCCTGCGAATGATCCGTACTCTTTGGACCGTTGTTTTTCTTTATCAGTATATGCGAACTCATCTACAAAACCGCCACTTCGTGCCTTATCGTATGCTGCCGTAATGTTTCCTAAACTCACAGATTTTGATCCAAAGTTGGATCGAATCCAATTAGAGTTGGGTAAATTAATTCCAATTGGTGAACTGGGTGATACATCACCTCCAAGCATGGCCACACTTACCACATTGTAGGTAATACCTTGAACTTTTGTCCGTTTGTGGGAATCCATAATAGGAGCATTATCCTCAAACCACTGTCCGTTATCTGAAAGGGTCTTCATACGGGCTGTTGCCTCAAAATCATTTATCTCCACTACCGATTCATAAGATGCTTTTATACCCTTAGGGTCGCCATAGACCTCTATAAACCCATTTATGTAATCGATGTCAATTTCCGTATTTTTTACCCAGGCCATATTATACTTATCCCAAGTTCTAAGATCACCTGTGCGATAGTAATCAATCAGGATTTCCAACTCCTTAGTTTGAGAATCATTCTCAGCGACCTCTTTGGCTTTTTCTAGCCACATGATAATCTGATCAATGGCATTACCGTAAAGGCCTCCGGACTTCCAGACCTTTTCAACAATTTTACCATCCTTTTTTGTAAGACGGGAATTAAGCCCGTACCAGATAGGTGTGGAGTCATTAGGATCTTTCATGTTTGAATAAAACATATCCACCTCATCCTGAGAAACGCCATCATAATAGTTATTAGCTGACGTAGAAATAATATCTACATCAGGGTCAAGGTTAATACGCTTCCCATCGATTTCAGGATCGAAAAGGATTGGTGTAAGCCATTCGATAAATTCATCCGTGCTCCCACCGTTTATCAAGGGAAACTTTCCATTTGTGTTATTGATTAGTTCAGCGAGATAGGACTTATTGAATTCCGGAATGATTTTTAATGTTGAATAATGGTGATGTATACCATTAGAAAACCAAATACGTTTTGCGTAGACCATAAACTGCTTCCAAGACCTTGTGTTTTTATCACCTTTATAGCCTTCAACAATACTATGAATCGTTTGTCGAATTGTCAGGTTATGTTTATAGTTTTGGTCATATAGAATATCTCGACCACTCAATGCTGCTTCAGAAAGGTAATAAACAAATTTTTTCTGCCGTAAAGAAAGTTTTTCAAACTCTGGTACTTGGTAACGAAGGATCTCTATATCGGCAAAACGATCTACTCGAACCTTAAAATCTTCGGTGCTACCCATTGAACATCCTAAATAATACAATGGAATTGTAAATGCTAGAATTGCCGGGTTTATGGATTTGGACTTCATAGTAAACAGTCTCCTGTGTTAAATGAAAAAATATCAATGAAGGCATTTATAAAACTAAGGATTTAATCTAATTAACAAAAAATGTTATGGTAGTAATGAGGAAAAAATCTCATGAGCTTAATCTTATTTCACGTTCTCTAAATTCCATTGTAAAGTTAAAGTTAAGGTAAAAGCAAACAATAAAACTGGTTTTGTCTCTGCTTGTTACATGTTCGTGAAATAGACTAAATTTCCCAATGGGAACACAACTTATTTCTCAGGAATCAATTTCCTGGCAAAAACTTGCGCCATTTTTAGATGGTCCTATTCCTGTGCGCCTCTCTCCAGGTGCAAAAAAATCTATTCGTGAATCCAATAAAGTATTAAAACAAATCCTCAAAACAGAACGCAAGGTTTACGGAGTAAATACTGGTTTTGGAAAACTAGGCAATGTATCTATCAGTGTTAAGGATCTCAAACAGCTTCAATTGAATTTGGTCCGTTCCCATTCATGTGGTATCGGTAAGCCATTAGATCTAGGTGTGACAAGGCTCATGTTGGTGCTTAAGTTAATGACTTACGCGAAAGGTTATAGCGGTGTAAGGCCCAAAGTGGCTCAACTTTTGGTGGATATGCTTAACCATGATATTCTTCCTATAATCCCAAGGAAAGGATCAGTGGGGGCTTCAGGCGATTTAGCGCCCTTGGCACATATGGCTAGAGGTATGATAGGTGAAGGAGATGTTCACTATCAGGACAGAATTGTTCCAGCAATGATCGCTCTCAAGGAGTCCAATTTGAACCCAATTGTATTGGAAGCAAAGGAGGGTTTGAGCCTCGTTAATGGAACACAAGTTTCTGTTGCATTAGGTATCCGTGCCTTAGCCGAATCTTATATCATTCTGAAAACAGCAGATATCACAGGTGCTTTAACAACAGAGGCAAGTCTTTCAACCCGAGCCGTATTTAATCCTAAAATTCATCGATTAAAAAAACATAAAGGACAAGTTCAATCTGCCACTAATGTTTATCAAATGCTTATCGACAGTGAAATTGTTAAATCCCATGAGGATTGTGGAAATATTCAAGATCCATATTCTATCCGATGTATTCCTCATGTTCATGGATCTAGTCGTGAAGTATATATTAATGCTGAAAAAATTATTGATAATGAATTGAATTCCGTTTCAGATAATCCATTGATATTTCCTAATGGAGAGGTGATGAATTCTGGTCATTTTCATGCGGAACCAGTAGCCCAGGCTTTGGATACCCTATCCATTGCTATGTCTGAAATTGGTGCAATAGCAGAACGGCGCATCAATTATTTTATGAAAGGAATTGGAGACAGAATCCCCATGTTTGCAGCAGTGAATCCTGGGTTGGAGTCTGGCTTTATGTTGGCTCAAGTAGCGGCGGCATCATTGGCTTCAGAGAATAAAACTATGGCTCATCCAGCAAGCGTAGATTCTATTTCAACTTCGGCTGGACAGGAAGACTTTGTCAGTATGGCGCCTTGGGCAGGGCGGAAATGTTTGCGAATTGTCAATAATGTGAGAGCCATTTTAGCGATTGAGTTATTAATCGCTGCAAATGTGAACTACCGTTTTCATAAAAAAATGTCTTCAGGTAAAGGTTTGGCGCCAGTGATGAATCTATTAAAACGTCATCACATGTTGAGAATAGATGATCGTCCTCTGGCAGATGATATTGAGTCTATTAATGATCTCATTCAATCCGGTGAAATAGTAAAAATTGTCTCTAGGAATATAAACGTTTTATAACATGATGAAAAACAGACCGCCATTTATACAAGCATTAACTTTTGACGATGTCCTGCTAGTTCCGCAGAAATCCAACGTGTTGCCAAGAGATGTTGAATTACAGACTCGATTGACAAATAATATTACTATGAATATACCCTTACTGTCTGCCGCGATGGATACAGTAACAGAGAGCGATATGGCTGTTGCCTTGGCCCGAGAAGGTGGTATAGGGATTATTCATAAAAATTTATCAATCGATAATCAAGTGTTGATGGTAGACCGTGTAAAGCGTTCCGAAAGCGGTATGATTGTGAATCCAGTAACTCTTTCTGCTGATAAGACCATTCGGGATGCCAAGGATGTGATGGCAAATTATCATATCAG
>CAYXUK010000005.1:26450-37556 GCA_964468295.1 uncultured bacterium
GATGAAAATGGTCGCCTAAGGGTTGGTGCCGCAATTGGTGTGAATGAAGATGCCAAGGAACGAGCCCAGGCTTTATCCGATGCTGAGGTAGATGTAATTGTGATTGATACTGCCCACGGACATTCAGCAAGTGTATTAAAATTTGTGAAAAATATAAAGAAGTCTATCAGAAACACACAAATCATTGCTGGAAACGTGGCTACCGCAAGCGGAACAAAAGCGCTCATTGACGCAGGTGCGGATTGTATAAAAGTGGGTATTGGTGCAGGTGCTAGCTGTACTACACGTGTTATCGCTGGTGTAGGCATGCCCCAGCTTTCAGGAGTAATGGATTGTGTCGATGAAGCAAATAACCATAATATTCCTGTGATTGCCGATGGAGGAATTCGATACAGTGGTGATTTAGCCAAGGCCATTGCTGCGGGTGCTGAAGTTGTAATGATGGGTAGTGTTTTAGCAGGAATGGATGAAAGTCCCGGCGAGTTTATCCTGTATGAAGGGCGCCAATATAAATCTTACCGTGGTATGGGCTCACTAGGGGCAATGCAGCAGGGTAGTGGTGACCGATATTTTCAAGAAGGAGCTGATGCGACAAAACTGGTTCCAGAAGGAATTGAAGGGATGGTTCCATATCGTGGGTCTGTACGCAATACAATACACCAGCTTATGGGAGGGCTGAGGTCATCTATGGGTTATTGTGGTGCGAAGAATATTAAGAATTTTCACCGTAAGGCTGAATTTAAACAAACCACTTCAGCCGGAGTGAAGGAAAGCCATCCCCATGAAGTGAAAATCATGAAAGAAGCGCCCAATTATCAGGTTTCGGATAGCTAAATAGTTTTATCGTTTTGATTCTGAGTTAGGGAAAATAATATTATTATTTATCTTGATTTGTCAGGTTTGCGATAACATGATAAAAGAAAATAAAAAAACCCCTGAATTTGCAGGGGTTTTTTATATATAGATTATATTCTAATTATTATTCAATTAGATAAAGAATTATAATGCCGGGTAATCTGAGATTTTCTCCGGGCAGCAGTATTTTTCTTTAAATGACCTTTGCTGACCATCTTGTCAATAGTTTTAACGGCATTTTTGTAAAGACCTTCCGCTTCACTTGCATTATTGGACTCTAATACACGTTTGATTGCAGTCTTCATATGTGATATTTTGGCCACATTAAATTTATGACGTTTTTTATCCTGGCGTTCCCGTTTGATTTGTTGCGGATGTCTGTCCATTTTAATCCTTAAGTGTTTATTAAAAATTCGGTGGCGAAATTATTGAAAATGATACTACTCTACTAGGAAAATAATTGCTATCTTTGGGTAATGAGGTAAATTTAATTAATCAGTTTTCAGAAGGTAACCAAACGGTTATTCTGTGACATTGATCACAGCTGGTTAATTGTAATTGTCTTAATTTTACCTTTTTCATCTATAGTCTTTTAAAGTGTATTTTTAGATATGAGTAAAACTGACCATCTGCGCAATGTTCCTATCTTCACCGATTTGACTGATTCAGATTTAACCAAGATTGCATCAAATATGGTGCCCCGGGTTTATGAAAAAGGACAGATGATCCTTTTAGAAGAAAGTATGGGTGAAACATTCTTTATTATTACTCAAGGCGCCGTAAAAGTTACTCGCCTCAGTGCTGATGGCAGGGAAGTTATTCTGGCCATCTTAGGAGAAAGCGATTTTTTTGGTGAAATGTCTCTTTTGGATGGTGAGGGCCGTTCAGCCAATATTGTTGCCAATGAAGACGCAAAAGTACTAACCCTTTCTCGCAGTGATTTTCTGGATTGTTTAGAATCGTATCCAAAAATAGCTATTGCATTATTAGAAGAATTAGCCATCCGTTTACGGAAAAGTGACCAGCAGATTGAAAGCCTTTCACTCAGTGATTCCGAACATCGTATTGGCATTACTTTGATTCGATTGGCAGGAGAATTAGGTACAATAAAACAAGGCCATGTTACTGTAAAAAACCTACCTTATCAGCAAGATATTGCCAACATGGCAGGCACATCCAGAGAAACAGTATCGCGTACCTTAAAACTGCTAGAAGAAAAAAAATTGGTTAGACGGAAAAATAGGAATCTTACGATTTATAATTTTGACGCTTTCCGTCAAGTATTTGCTTAACTAAATAATACTGCATTATAATGGATTCTGATACGCTGGATCGAATTCGATCGAACGATCACCGTTCCCTCTCAAGGGTTATCAGCCAGATAGAGAATAATGCTGAAATTCCAGATACATTTTTTCAACAGTTACATCACCATTCTAACCAAACTTTAAGGCTTGGTATTACCGGCCCTCCCGGCGCAGGAAAGAGCACACTTACTGATCAGTTAATTCAGCAGATTATATCAGATGGTAAAAGTGTTGGAGTTGTGGCTGTTGATCCTACCAGTCCGTTTACGGGGGGTGCGCTTCTGGGAGATCGTGTCAGGATGAATCATTATATATGGGATGATAATGTATTTATCAGAAGTATGGGATCCCATGGCGATTTAGGTGGATTGGCACGCAAAGCCCAGGATGTTGGTGATGTTCTTGCCGCTAGCGGTAAAGATGTGGTAATCTTTGAAACAGTTGGCGTGGGCCAGGGAGAACTTGATGTGGCCAAAGCAGTTGATATAACGATAGTGGTCTTGGTGCCCGAATCGGGAGACGAGGTTCAACTGATGAAAGCGGGTCTGGTTGAAATTGCTGATATTTTCGTAGTAAATAAATCAGATCGTCAAGGCGCTGATCGATTGGCTCAATCTTTAAAAAGTATTTTACATTCGATTACCAAGAAAGACCATTTAGAACCACCAATTTATAATACATCTGCAGATCGAAATGAAGGAATTTCAGAACTCTACAAAGGATTAACCGATTTAACCGAAGTAATGGTAGATAAAGGGTTGATGAATCAGAAATATTTGGATCGCCTCCGTAACAGAGTATTGAATTTAATTCAAGATCGGCTTCTTGGTAAATTCTGGACGCAACAACGATTGGATCAATTGGAAGACTCTGTTCATAATTTAAGTATGACCGATGAATCGCCGCATAGTGTGGCCAAAATGCTACTAGACAGTGCCAATGAATGACCTTTCAAAGTCCATGCCTTTCCTAGATCATTTGGAGGAATTACGCTGGCGACTAATTAAATCGATAGGATCGGTATTAGTGGGAGCAATAATAACATTTTTTTATATTGATCCTCTCATAGATTTTTTAATCAAACCCACCAAAGATTTAACAACACCAATGGATTTGCAGGTGTTGAAAGTTCAGGGAATGTTTATGATTAAGTGGGGGATTGCCTTGATTGGTGGTTTTGTTATAGCTATTCCTGTTTTAACATATCAACTGTGGAAATTCATTGTTCCTGGTTTATATATCAATGAAAAGAAATACGCAGCGCCGTTGATCATTTTTACTTATCTCTCATTTTTGATTGGGCTGGTTTTTGCTTACACTATTATTATCCCTTTCTCATTGGATTTCTTTACATCTGTGGGAATGACCGGAATACAAAATAATTTCTCAATTAATTATTATTTCAATTTTATCACTTGGCTAATGATCGGAAGTGGGCTCATTTTTGAATTGCCTGTCTTGGTTTTTATCCTTTCCATAATTGGTTTATTAACACCAACATTTATGCGGCATTATCGGCGCCATGCATTGATCGTTATTTTAATATTGAGTGCATTCATTACACCCCCGGATCCGATAAGTTTGCTCCTGATGTCTATTCCTCTAATGGTCTTATATGAAATCAGTATTGGTGTGAGTTGGTTGGTTAATCGAAAGAAAAAAGAGTAATTTACCTTGATGAAAAAAGAACTCAAATCTTTACAACATATTACCGAGCCAATATTCGATGATATCAAGCTCTTCGAAGAAGAATTCCGGAATGCACTTCGCTCGGAGGTTCGGTTGATAAATATTATTGGTAAATATATTCTTCGCCATAAAGGAAAGCATATTCGTCCTGTTTTAACGATTTTATCTTCCCGTGTCTGTGGCCAGCCTACTCTGAATAGTTATCGGGCAGCTGCATTGATTGAAATGCTTCATATTGCAACATTAATTCATGATGACGTAGTTGATGAAGCGGAAAAACGTCGTGGATTTCCGCCTATCAACCGTGTTTGGAAAAATAAAACTGCAGTACTTATGGGTGATTTTATGTTAAGTAAAGCCCTAATTAATATGGTGGGTCTAAGAGATTTTTCTGCCTTACAGTTGATTGCTGACACCGCTGAAAAACTTAGTGCAGGAGAAATTTTACAAATTGAAAAATCATTAACAAAATCCATGACAAAAAAAGTGTATTATGAAATGATCTACCAGAAAACGGCTTCACTGGTTTCAACCAGTTGTGAATTGGGTGCTATCACATCTACTGGACAGGAAAGAGACCGAAAAGCGATGATGACCTATGGTACTAAATTGGGAATGGCTTTCCAAGTAAAAGACGATTTATTTGATTTATTAGGAAACGAAAATCAAACAGGAAAAGATATGGGTGCGGATGTAAAGCGAAATATGTTAACTCTGCCGCTTATTCACTGTTATGAGACGCTTTCAAAATCAGAAACACGCCAAATAAAAAAAATATTATCCCATAAAAGAAAATCCTTCAGAGATTTAAATGATTTAAAAGAGATGGTCCATTCTGCTGATGGATTTAATTTTGCTAAACAAAAAATAGAAGAATTTAATCACCAGGCATTGGATGCCATTGCGCCTTATCCGGATTCTCCATATAAACAATCTATGGTGGACCTGATTAGTTTCAACGCTCAGCGTACAGGCTGATTCATTATGACCCCTCTAAGGACCATTCTGGTCCTGCGTTTCAGTTCGATTGGAGATATTGTACAGACTACCTCATTAATCAGTACGCTAATGAAATATTTTCCTGAGTTGAACATCGATTTTATGACGCTTTCTAAATTTGCGCCCTTGTTAGAAGGGCATCCGCATATTAATAAAGTCCATGCAGTGGATATAAATGCTGGTTATAAAAAGCTAAGACAAGTTGGTTTTGAGATGGAAATGATGGGGTATGATCTCGCGATTGATCTTCATAATACAACCCGTTCCCAGGTGATTCGAAGAGGGCTTATAAATACAAAAAATGTTTATATAAAAAAACCACGTTGGAGACGTTTCAAATTATTTGCATTTCACAAAAATGATTTTCAAAATAATTTTTCAATCCGATCATGGCTTCATGAATCAATTCATGATTTTCTACCGGAAAATTTTTCCATTAGTGACACCCATTTATTTGTTTCAGAGGCTGAAAAAAGTGGTGCCCGGGAATCTTTACATAAATATGGCTTAAAGGGGAAATATTTTGTTGTCACTCCAGGGGCGGCTTGGTCACAAAAGCGATGGAAAGCAGACCGTTATGCAAAAGTGATTGATAATTGTGTTCATCAATTTCAGATGTATCCTGTATTGATTGGTGGGTTAGGTGATGACATTTGTGATTGGATAAAAAATACTGCAGATTCTCCTGTAGTCGATTTCCATGGAAAAACAAATTTAAGAGAATCTTTAGCTATAGTTAGTCAAGCTGAATTTGTTCTTGGAAGTGACACTGGGTTTCTTCATGCAGGGGAGGCCTTAGGTGTTCCTGCGATTACTCTATTGGGACCAACTTCACGGGAAACTGGTGCTGGCGTATTCTTAAGAAAATCTCAAGTTGTAGAAGAAAAAAGTTTATGGTGTCGGCCTTGTTCCCAAAATGGTAGTATTCCCTGTTATCGCAAAGAACAGTATTGCATGACTAGGATTCAGCCTAATCAAGTTATGTCAGCAGTTTCGAAAGTATTGAGTTAATGATTTTTTGGAGAATAATATATAATCTCATTTTTCTTCCACTATTATTTGTTGTGTTTTGTTTTGGCAGTTTATTCAATGGAAAAATACGCACAGGTATGATTGGGCGGTTCAGGTCTTATCAGGATTTAAAATCCTTTAGGGTACGTATTGGTATAGAAAAAACTATCTATTGGTTCCACGCTTCTTCCCATGGGGAATTTGAGCAAGTAAAACCAGTCCTCGCGGGCTTAAAAGAAGTAGAACCATTCTCATTTTCTGTAGTGAGTTTTTTTTCACCCTCAGGATATAACCATGTAAATGATGAGCATATTGATTGTAAAATCTATTTACCATTCGATTTCCCCTGGTTAATACGAAAATGCTTAAATGTTGTCCAGCCTAAAAAAATAATTTTGGCAGCTTATGATGTCTGGCCAAACATGATTTGGGTATCAAAGTCTATAGGTATACATTCCGCTTTGTTTGCCGCTCAATTTTCAGAAGGCACTTCAAAACTTTCCCCAGTAATAAGAAATTTTTACCGAAATGTTTACGGATCTTTATCAGCAATTTATACGATCTCTGAACAGGATAATAAAAGTCTCCAGCGTATCTTGTACCCGATAAAACATCCAATCGTGCGCGTCTTGGGAAATCCACGTTATGATCAAGTCAAGCAGAAAGCCGATAAGTTCACATCAGAACGAACTGAGTCTGTCCTTTTAAGACCAAAACGCTTGCTTGCTGGTAGTATTCACTTAGAAGATGAGCATGTTATTTTGGATTCAATTGTGAATTTAATGCAAGACATTAGCGATTTATCTTTGATTTGGGTTCCACATGAACCCAGCGATAGGATTGTGTCGGAAGCGGAATTCTTTTTTCGATCAAAAAATTTTACGACAGGTAGATTAGGTTTAAAAAATCCCAATGAAATTGAGACAAGAGTAATCATTGTTGATACCATTGGAAAGCTATCTCAGCTTTATTGGGATGGCCAAGTTGCATATATTGGGGGCGGATTTTCCAGTGGTGTACACAATGTGATGGAACCAGCAATTGCACGTCTTCCTGTATTTTTTGGTCCCCATTACAAAAATTTTATTGAAGCGAAAGAACTGATTGCTGATGGTGGTGGATTTTCTATTGAAAATGGTATGGATCTATATCAAGGCATCAAAAATTTATTTGAAGACAGAGTTGCTTTTATTAAAGCAAGCTATGCAGCAACTGAAGTAATCCATCGTAATCTTGGCTCTGCTACGCGAGTTGTTCGTAACCTAATTCATGACTAATCCTATTTCCTTTAATCTGAATTTTCAGAAATTCGAAAATTCAATTAATATTTCTTTACCTGCTGGTCTTCATGTTATTTATGGTGAAAGTGGAAGTGGAAAATCGCAATTTATTTATTCACTTTCAGGCTTAAAGGATGGGAAAGAGTCCAATTTCATATTTTCAAATATTGTTATTCCTGAATTTTTCCAGATTGTTTTTCAAAATCCTGAAAATCAAATTTTATCTCATACACTTAAGTCAGAATTAGCCTTTGCCTTAGAATGTCAAACGATTCATCCTCAGGAACTCCAAGAAAAGCTTACGCTTTTGCAGTCCAATTTGCCCTTTATTCGTGATTGGGATCGGCATCCTGAAACTCTAAGTGGTGGTCAAATGGAAATGCTTAACCTGGTTACAGCATTTAGTACCAATCCACAGTTGGTATTTATTGATGATGGACTTTCGTTTTTAAATGATGATTCGAAAAAGAATTGGGTAGACTGGATCAGAAATAAAATTTCCAGAGGAAAAGTAGTTTTGTGGTTTACTTCTGATCCCACAGATTTGGCATTTGGTGATACCAAATGGGAGTTAAGTTTATCCGGATTCCGATCATTAGATACAATGCCTGATTTAAACCGTTATAGTTACCGACATCCAAAAGGAGATCTAGCCATAAAGTTTAATGATCTTTTATTCAGTTATAGCAAAAGTGATTATCCTGTTATCGATAATTGGAATTGTGATATCAGTCATGCAAGGTCGATCGGATTAATCGGTAAAAACGGGAAAGGAAAAACAACTTTATCAAAATTGATTACTGGATTAATTTTACCGGAAAAAGGAGATATTCAAATAGAACTGAAAAAGAAAGTTCCTCGAATCGCTACACTAGATCAATTTCCAGAACGGATGTTAGGCGCTGATCCATTAGTTTCACTTGTATCAGATTTGGTGGTCAATCAGAAAATGAATTCACGTCTAGTTAATAAATGCATTAATAGACTTTACAAATATCAAATCAATTGGGAAATAATTAAAGATCAATCTGCATTGGATATACCATGGTCAACCCTACGTTTGGCATTAATTATCATTTTGGGTCACTCTGAATATGATGTACTTATATTGGATGAACCTACCTTTGGACTGGGGTGGAAGCAAAAAATGAGTTTAAGCCGTTTTTTCCAAGAAATTTTAGTCAATAAATATCTGATACTTATTTCTCATGATAAAGTTTTTGTATCAGATCATTGTGATTATATTTACGATATAGACGCACAAATTGCGACACGAAATAAAACTGTCTTAATTAATGAAAAATAAAACTAAAATAACAGATCCAACTCGTATCTTAACGCTAGCAAATATGATAAGTCTTGGCCGTGCACTTTTGGCTGTGCCAATTATTTATACTCTAAGGGATCCAGCTTTAGGTACTATTACATTTGTGCTAATTATAATTGCTATACTTTCTGATGCTTTGGATGGTTGGTTTGCGCGCAAAGCCCATGAAGTCACTCATTTTGGGAAATGGATTGACCCAATCGCTGATTTTGCCTGTATTTTATCTGTTGCAGCTTATCTTACGCTTGTGGATCGTTTCCCCGGCTGGTTTTTTACCTTTTATCTGGTCCGCTATGTTGCCATTGCAATACCAGCTATTTATCTTTTGAATAATTCTGATTTTATATCGAGTGCTAACTGGTGGGGAAAGTGGGCTGCTGGTGTTACTGCCCTGGCTTTGCTGGTTCATATATGGCCTTGGCAAGCTTTTCCATGGCTAAATGAGTTCACGATTTATGTTGCAACATTTTTATTGACTGTAAGCTGGTTGATCTACATTAGAACTTTTGTCAAAGAATATAGGAAAATGTCCTAAATGGCCCTGATAGGAAAAATATTTCAGGCTCTGCGCCGGACAAGGGAATCCGTTTCTAAAGCCTTTGATACAGTGATACAACGCAAAGTCAGTCCAGAATCACTTGAAGAACTGGAAAATACACTCATTTCGGCTGACATGGGTTTTGCTACAGTTCAAGCGATTTTGAAAGTGGTGGAGAGGCACCGAAGGGATAATCTAATTCACAAAGTTTCCGATTACTTAATTTCCATTTTACCTCAAAATAATAATGGAGAAATATTACACAAAAAACCAACAGCTCTTATGGTTGTAGGTGTGAATGGCACCGGTAAAACAACTACCGCTGCAAAATTGGCACAATATTATAAATCATTAGGTAAAAAAGTATTGTTGATTGGAGCAGACACTTATCGGGCAGCAGCGGTGGAACAACTAAAAATTTGGGCCAATCGTTTAGATGTCAAAATTATTTATAATGAAAAGTCGCAACAACCTTCTGCAGTATTGTTTGATGGGTTATCTGCGGCAAAGAATAGATCAATGGATATGGTTATTATTGATACAGCTGGACGACTGCATACTTATAAAAATCTTATGCGGGAACTAGAAAAAATGTACCTTGTGGCTGAATCCCGATTTCCGAATTTCAATATTCATTCTTTAATTACATTAGACGCCAGCTTGGGCCAAAACTCTCTTATTCAAGCCCGTGGATTTTCAGAACGCGTGCAAATGGATGGTGCTATTCTTACTAAAATGGATGGCACAGCTAAAGGAGGTATCATTTTCCCATTATATAAGGAATTGGGTATTCCTGTGAAATTTATCGGTGTGGGAGAAGATTTGGATGATCTATATGTGTTTAATAGGCAAGAATATATTCAGGGACTGCTGGGTATCCCAGCATCGTAGTATATGCCTGAGACCAAATTGACGATAATAAGCTTGGGATGCGCTAAAGCATTAGTTGATTCTGAGATACTTTTGGGTGGATTGAAAAAGAATCAATTTCAAATTACTGAAAAACCGGAAGAGGCGGATACCGTAGTGGTGAATACCTGTGGCTTTTTGGAAATGGCTCGGGAAGAATCAATTGAAACGATACTAGCGGCTGCTGAATTAAAGAAATCCGGCAACCTGAACCAATTGATAGTAATGGGCTGTCTATCTGAAAGATACCCGGAAGAATTGGCTGAGGAAATTCCCGAAGTGGATCGTTTTTTTGGCAGTAACGATCACAAGCAAATTGTGTCTTTTCTTACTGGAAAAGATTTTGCGCAGGATGACCCTTTATTTTTTCGCTCACTTATGACTCCAAACCATTATGCGTATCTTAAAATTGCTGAAGGTTGCGATAATGGCTGTTCGTTCTGCAGTATTCCAATTATGCGTGGTCTACAAAAAAGTCGATCGATCGAATCAATTATGTGGGAAGCAGAAAAACTAGTTGATCAGGGAATTAGAGAATTGCTAGTGATTGCTCAGGATTCTACCAGTTATGGTTGGGATTTGAAACCAAAAGTGTATCTTGATAAATTAATTAAAGAACTAGGAAAACTAAATGTGGATTGGATTCGCCTACATTATGCACATCCAGCCCATTTATCCCAGCGCATTATTGAAGGTATGGCTGCTTCAGAAAAGGTATGCCGATATTTGGATATGCCTATTCAGCACGCTGCTGATCCAATTTTAAAATCTATGCGCAGAGGATTAGGTAAAGAAGGAATACGAAATCGGATAAAAAAACTAAGAGATACAATCCCTAATATCCGATTACGGACGACCCTGATTGTTGGTTATCCTGGTGAAACAGA
Organism: uncultured bacterium; assembly: GCA_964468295.1. Taxonomy (GTDB): domain Bacteria; phylum Fidelibacterota; class Marinisomatia; order Marinisomatales; family TCS55; genus TCS55. The sequence goes on from CAYXUK010000005.1 coordinate 37,253, forward strand.
GGTTGAATTCCAAGAATTGTATGACTTCATCGAAGAAATACGCTTTGATCGTTTAGGTGTATTTACTTATTCGGAAGAAGAAGGCACTATTGCTGCGGATCTGAAAGATAATGTGTCGGTGGAAGTAAAGAACGAACGTAAAGCACAGATTATGGATTTGCAGGCTGGAATCAGTGCTGAAAAAAATATGGCAATGGTCGGAAAAACTTATAAAGTCTTAGTAGATAAAAAAGGAAATACTGTCTCAGTAGGGCGAACAGAATTTGACTCTCCTGAAATAGATAATATTGTCCATATTAAATCA
>CAYXUK010000006.1:0-8817 GCA_964468295.1 uncultured bacterium
AGTTTTTTGCCATGGCCGCTTCTTTTCCAAATGGTTTTCCTTCATCTTTTAATTTCGCTGCACGATGAATAAGCAAACGAGCAGCATCTACGTGGATGGCCATTTGTGCCAGCTTACTTTTGATAGCACCAAATTTTCCGATGGTTTTTCCAAACTGTTTACGTTCATTAGCGTATTGTATTGATCTATCTAATGATTCAGCAGCAATTCCCAACGCCTGAGTTGCAATCCCAACGCGGCCACCATCCAAGGAACCTAAAGCAATTTTAAAGCCTTGCCCTTCTTTACCGATTATATTTTCTGCAGGAACTTTGCAATCTTCAAGATATAACTCGCATGTGTCAGAACCGCGAATACCCAGTTTGTTTTCTTTTTTTCCTGTTGATAATCCTTCAAAACCTTTTTCAATAACAAAAGCTGAAATACCTTTGGATCCAACATCTTTTTCTGTCAAACACATCAGTAAGACTATATCGGAGCTAATACCACTTGTCACCCAATTTTTTGTTCCATTAATAATATATTGATCCCCATCCCGCTTTGCAAAGGTGCGCATATTGCTGGCGTCGGACCCGGATTGGGGTTCAGATAACGAAAAAGCTCCTAGCCACTCACCGCTAGCAAGCTTCGTTAAATATTTCTGTTTTTGTTTTTCACTAGCATATAGATATAATAGTTGACAGACTAGTGAATTATTTACCGACATAATTACAGTTGCTGAGGCATCTGCTTTCGCGATCTCTTCCAATGCGATGCAATAGGATAAGGAATCCATTCCAGCACCACCATATTCTTCCGGAATCATCATTCCCATAAAGCCTAATTCACCCATCATTTTCACTTGTTCAGCCGGAAATTGAGCATTTTCATCACGATCTATTACGCCAGGACGGAGATGATCATTGGCAAAGTCCCGGGCGGTCTTTTGTATCAGTTGTTGTTCCTCAGATAAATTAAAATTCATTTTATCTCCTAACGACCAATGCTGAAGCTTCTCCACCTCCAATACATAATGTCGCCAAGCCAGTCTTTACATCCCTGTTTTTCATAGCATGAATTAAAGTAGTCAAAATACGTGCTCCACTGCCACCGATGGGATGACCAATTGCAATAGCACCGCCATTCACATTCACTTTATCGTGATCAAGTTTAAAGTCTTCTATAGCCGCCATAGCTACCGGTGCGAATGCTTCATTAATCTCCCAAAGGTCAATGTCTTCAACTTTGAGGTTCGCTTTTTCTAATACTTTTTGAATGGCCTTGGACGGTGCCGTTGTAAACCATTCTGGGTCATGAGCGGACGAAGCTTGCGCCACAACTGTAGCTAAAGGTTTCAAACCCAATTCCTTAGCTTTTTCAAGCGATATAAGCATCATAGCAGCAGCACCATCATTAATTTTTGAAGCGTTAGCCGCTGTAATAGTACCATCTTTTTCAAAGGCAGGCCGCAGTTTCACCATTTTTTCAAAATTTGCTCGACCTGGCTCTTCATCCTTATCAACGGCCAATGAATCGCCTTTCCGTTGAGGAACAGAAACTGATATGATCTCATCAGTAAATAACCCATTCTCTTGAGCCAACTGTGCTCGGGTATAGGATGCCTTAGCAAAACTATCTTGATCTTCTCGGCTATAATTTTTATCATGGGCACACATTTCGGCGCAATTGCCCATATGTTTATTGTTGTATACATCCCATAACCCATCCTGAATCATCGAATCGATCAACTGTCCATGACCAAGTCGATGACCATCCCGTCCTTTAGGGAGTAAATATGGTGCCTGAGTCATATTCTCCATGCCACCAGCAATTATAATCTCTGCATCGCCAGTTTGGATAGCCTGAGCAGCCAGCATTACCGCTTTGAGGCCCGAACCACACATTTTATTAATAGTTAGGCATTCTACTGAATTGGGTAAACCGGCACCTAAAGCTGCCTGGCGTGCTGGAGCTTGACCTTGGCCTGCAGATAAAACATTTCCCATTATAATTTCGTCAATCATACCTCTATCAATACCAGTTTCTTTGAGCACCGCTTGTATAACACTGGTTCCTAACTGATAAGCTGGAACAGAGGAAATACTGCCTTGGAATGCCCCCACTGGAGTACGCTTGGCAGACAGAATAACAACTTTTCTCAATTTAATCATCAATAATTTTTTGTTTTTTGGAAATGATAGAATTACCAGCGGAAGCTGAGATAACGGGATATCCGATAGATTGAATGTGCTTAATCAATGAACAATAATAATTTTTTATTATACTATTTTCGTTGGACACACAATGAAAATAGCTGTCAAAACAGACAAGAAGTTAACAAATATGGCAGTCGAATTTTAAGTGTTTTGGAATTAATTACCGTTAGACTGGTTATCATATGCTTTGATGATATCCCGAACTAATTTGTGGCGTACCACATCGGATTCATTTAGCTGGCTAAAGCCAATCCCATCAATGTCATTTAAAATTTTAATTACTTGCAAGAGACCTGATTCTGATTTCTTTGGAAGATCAATTTGAGTTACATCTCCAGTAACAATGGCACAGGAATTTACACCTAGTCTAGTTAGAAACATTTTCATCTGCATGGTAGTGGCATTTTGAGCCTCATCTAAAATCATAAAGGTGTTGTTGAGGGTTCGTCCGCGCATATAAGCTAATGGAATAACCTCAATAGTATTTTTGGCCAATAACGGTTTTAAACGTGTAGATGGCATCATATCACTCAGAGCATCATACAAGGGCGCCAAATATGGATCTACTTTTTCTTTCAAATCTCCCGGTAAAAAACCAAGGCTTTCCCCTGCTTCCACAGCTGGTCTGCAAAGTACAATGCGGTCTACTTCCCTGCTTTCAAGAGATGCCACGGCAAAAGCAACTGCCAAATAGGTTTTCCCTGTACCTGCCGGGCCCACAGCAAAAACAATATCATTGTTATGGACTGTTTTAATATATGCTTTTTGACCATTTGTTTGTCCTGAGATAGCCCCTTTTCGCCCATAATGGACAACTGTGTCTAAATCATCCGTTTCATGACCATTTTGTGATACGGTAATATTGATGAGTGTTTTGACATCATCCTGCGTTAGTGACCCTTTTTGGTTAAGCGTAGATCCCATTTCATGAAAAACCTCATGAATCACAGCAACCTCATCTTTCATACCTTCAATTTTTATAATATTCCCTCGTACAATGATATTACTTGTGAAAGCATTTTCAATCAGTTTTAAGTTGGCGTCTGCCGGGCCAAACAAGCTGCCCAGATCTACACCTTTCATTTCAATTGTCTTTTCCATCTATACTACTATACTAATTATTTGGTTTACTTTGACATAGAATTTAGTCAATTTCATTAGGAATTCATTAGCCTTGATCTCGGCGAAAGTATAGAATGAAAAAAAAATACTATATTCTTTTTGCAATTATCTGTTTATACGGTTCAGGATGCACAACAAAACCTGTAGTATTAAGTCGATACCTTTCCACCGAAAAAAATATTCAATTCTTAGTTGAAAAAGGCAAATCCCATTGGGAAAAACGCGTCAACCCGAAAGATGCGGAAAGAGCCCGCTTATTTTTATCCAAAGCCTATTATCAGAATCCCAATAATGGAGAGGTATCCGCACTTTATTCAAGGGTGTGTTTTTTTATCGGATATTATTTAGAAGAAGATCCGGTTAAATCAGATTCATTGTTTATTGAGGGTATGGAAACAGCTTGGGATTTTATTATTTCGACAGAAACGTATCAGGAAGGATACGCTCTAACTGAGGGAGATTCCATAGTAAAAATGATCAGTGGTATTGAAAATACACCACAAGAAATAATACCTGTTTTGTATTGGTGGGTGGCAAATTACTCTCACTTTCTTCTAACAAAACCCGTAATGGAACGCATTGGAAAGCGCGAAATTATTGAAACAGCCCTACATCGCATATTGGCCCTCAATCCAAATTTCTTTTATCATGGCGCTAATCGGATTTTTGGTGGTATTTATGCACGCCTTCCTGGTGTGGAATTGAGTCATTCCGAAAATAATTTTGAAAAATCTATTGCTGGAAGCCCAAATTATTTAGGTACTTATGTAATTCGTGCACAATATTTCCACACCAAAAGTGGCAATCGTGAAAAATTCGTGCAAGATTTACAATTTGTACTGCAGGCTGACCCAACTTTATTACCCGAAGTATCACCTGAAAATTTGTTAGAGCAAGAAAAAGCTAGAAAACTACTGGCAAACGAATCTGCTTTATTTGAATAAACAATATGATGCTTTTCTTCTGGCAGATAACCATTCATTCGATTCAAATTAGGGCATGACCTTAAATATAGTCTTATGGAGTTTATTTGTTCTAATCTGCATCATCATGGCAATACTTTTGATTCCTTATCGTTTGTCAATTGTAGGTAACATCCAATGGCTCAAAAATAATAAAACAGGGAATGCACATATCCATTTTGTTGGGGTAAAGCGCGGAATTTCCATTTCTCTCTTTCCAATAGTACAAATTTATTTCGGACGTTTTGACCAACCATTTTTTTCATTTTCTCTTTCTAAAAAAAAAGGGCCAATAATGATAGTGAACAAAAAAAATAAATCAATTAGAAGATATATCATTTTAGGCTTGGCAGCCTCTAAAGAAATCCATTTTGACCAATTTTCCCTTAATGGAAATCTTGGCTTTCCAAACCCAATGCACACAGGAATGATCTTTGGATGGAGTAATTTATTAGGAAACATATTAAGAACTAAAAATGTTGATATTGCTATCAATCCTCAATTCAACAACCGCTTTGAAACAGATATGCGCGGTTATTTCAGATTAAAATTGATCCCAGGAAAAGTTTTATGGAAGGCTGTAAAAACTTATTTCAAATTCAAAAAATGAAAGGTGTATCATGAATATAGCAGAATTGATTAATAACACCCTCAAAGAAGCCCAAGAATTAATGACCTCAAAAACAGTGGTCGGTGAGCCTATTCGTACTGATACCCATACGGTTATACCTGTATCCAAAGTAATGTTCGGCTTCGGTGGTGGAGGCGGTGAAGGAGATGAAAAACGGAAAGCCGCTAATGGTCAAGGCGTTGGTGGTGGATGGTCAATCGAACCAGTCGCTTTTGTGGTCGTTGGAACTGATGGAGCAAAACTTATGACTATTGGTGACAAAGAATCACTCACGGGAAAATTGATGGATCTTGCCCCTTCTGTCATTGAATCTGTTAAAGAATTCGTTGACAATAACCAAAATGATAATTCGAAAGAGGAAAATTCTGAAAATCAAAATTAGCCTATCATCTATAATTATATTGATTCTGTCATAACTTATACACTTCTACCTAAGGAATAACAATATAAAGGAGCGATTGATATGAAAAAAATAATTCATTTTATTTTATTTGCTTTTGCCAGCTTATTATTTGCGGATTCGCTAGACGTAATTTTCAAGGACGGACTTACTTGGCGCAATATAGGCCCATTCCGTGGAGGAAGATCACTCGCAGTTGCAGGTATCCCTACCAATCCACAAACATATTATTTTGGATCAGTAGGTGGCGGTATTTGGAAAACAGAAGATGGGGGCATGATTTGGGAAAATGTTTCCGATGGATATTTTAATACAGGTTCAGTTGGAGCAGTCGCCGTTTCTGAATCTGATCCCAATGTCGTTTATGTTGGAATGGGAGAAGCCTGTATTCGACCCGTAATGACCTCCCATGGTGATGGTGTCTATAAATCCACTGATGCTGGTGAAACATGGATACATAGTGGATTAAAAGATACCAGAACAATTTCTTCAGTGTTGGTCCATCCCAAGGATCATAACACTGTTTATGTAGCCGTTCAAGGAGATCAATATCAGGCAAGTAAATCACGAGGAATCTACCGTTCGGTTGATGGTGGCCAAACCTGGGAAAAAGTATTTTATGTAAATGAACATGCTGGTGCTAGTGGACTCAGTATGGATCGCAATAATCCACGTATTCTTTATGCGGCATTTTGGGATCACCAGCGCAAACCATGGCAAATGCGCAGCGGTGGAGATGGTAGCGGTATTTATAAATCTACTGATGGTGGAGACACTTGGAATAAACTTACCAAAGGTCTTCCGGAAACAATGGGAAAAACTGATGTAAGTGTATCTGCTGCAAATTCTAAACGTGTGTATGTAATCGCGGAAGCTGAAAAAGGTGGGCTTTTCCGTTCTGATGATGGAGGAAAAAGTTTCAAACGTGTTAATAGCGACCGGGTCCTTATCGCTCGCAGTTGGTATTATATCCATGTTTTTGCTGACCCACAAGATGAGAATGTCGTTTACGTATTGAATGCTCCTTTTATGAAATCCACAGATGGAGGAAAAACATTCACAAATGTGAGTGTCCCTCACGGAGATAACCATGGCCTTTGGATTAATCCTTTAGATAATCGAAATATGATTAATGCCAATGATGGTGGAGCAAATATATCATACAATGGAGGAACATCTTGGTCTACCCAAAAGAATCAACCTACAGCTCAATTCTATAGAGTAATCACAGACAATCGTTTCCCTTATTATGTATATGCAGGACAACAGGATAATTCAAGTGTGGCTGTCCCAAGTCGAACTAACGGCCGAGGCATTGATTGGTCCGATTGGTATCGCGCTGCAGGCTGTGAGAGCGCTTATCTGGCCTTTGATCCAGATAATCCTGTTACGGTTTATGGCGGCTGTTATCAGGGACTCATTGAGAAATTGGATATCATAACAAGGAAAAGTCGAAGCATTATGGCTTATGAATACCTTGGGTTAGGCTCTGTACCAAAAGATCAAAAATACCGATTTAATTGGAATGCGCCGATTATTGCTTCTCCTCATGACCCAAATACGATCTATCACGCAGGAAATGTCATTTTTAAAACTTCCGATGGGGGAAATTCATGGGATGTCATCAGCCCTGATCTAACCCGGAATGAAATTGAAAAACATGATCTTGGTGGTGTTCCATTCACAAATGAAGCTGCTGGCGGTGAAGTATATAACACCATTATGTACACAGTAGAATCCACCCATGAACCTGGCACTATCTGGGCCGGTTCCGATGATGGTCTTATTCACTTTACTCAGGATGATGGAAAGTCCTGGACAAATGTAACTCCTCGAGGATTAGATGAAGGTATCATCAATGCGATCGAGATTTCGCCTCATGATCCCGGGACAGTCTACTTCACATTCACCCGTTATAAATTTGGTGATCTGTCTCCTTATATTTATCGAACCACAAATTATGGTAAAAGTTGGACGCAGCGGAATAAAGGGATAAATGACAATGCTTTTGTAAGAGTGGTTCGAGAAGATCCGGTTCAGAAAAATCTTCTTTATGCAGGAACCGAAACTGGCCTTTATATTTCTTTCAACGGTGGAAAATTATGGGAACAATTTCAGTTGAATCTGCCTGTCGTCCCAATCACTGACCTAACGATAAGGAAAAATGATCTGGTAGCTTCTACCCAAGGGCGTGCTTTTTGGATATTGGATGATTTAACCCCAATACATCAGTATAAGGATGAATTAAATAAAAAAGATTTTCATCTATTTAAACCAAGATATGCAATTCGCACACAAGGTGGCAGTGGTAAATCTAAAGTGATGGGTGAAAATCCACCCAATGGAGCTGTTTTACTATATCACTTAGCTGAAAAGCCAGATAAAGAAACAGAGATAAAATTGGAAATATTAGATAATAATGAGACTGTTATTCGAACTGTTACAAATAAAAGCGGAAAACCAGCAAAATCCTTTGGGGGGTCCTATCGGGCTACAACAATTCCTGCTAAAAAAGGTATGAATCGATTTATATGGAATTACCGAATCAATGACTTATCCACTGTACCGGATGTTTCGTTTTACGGTGGGTATGCAGGATACCGTGTTGGCCCAGGGTACTATTCGGTTCGATTAACCATTGGCGATGAATCTATGTCACAATCATTAGAGGTCCGTCAAGATCCCCGTGTAGAAATTCGTGATCGTGATTCAAAAGTTCATCAAAATATGTTATCTAATCTATATGGACAAATAGATAATCTGCATCAATCAATTGTTAAAGCGAGAAATATCCGTGAACAGATTAAAAAAATGAACGAACTGCTAAAATCAAATGAAGATCTGGAAGATTTGATTCAAGCAGGTGAAAAAGCAATAGAGGCTATTGATGCGTGGGAAGGTAACGTGGTGCAAACTAAAATGGAAACATTCCAAGATGTAGTCAATTTTCTGAATCGGCTTAACGCACATATGTTGGATCTACTTAGTACAATTGATAGTTCAGACCCACCTCTCACTCAAGGCCAGCGCATACGCTTTTCAGACCTATCGGAAGAATGGCAATCCTATAAGAAAAAATTGGATGATATTTTAAATGAAGAGGTTCAGGAATATAATCAGCTTTATAAACAGGAGGGTCTTCCTGCTGTTATTATACCTGAAAAATAATTTCAAGATAGTTTTCTTCTCCATATTTTGATCGATGAAAGTATTTGATTTTATAATCGGTCAATCCCAAAAGTGAATTCTATCTTCAGGTATAAATCCGGATAAATTTTCACGGATGAATACCTTAACAACTTCCCGATCACTTTGAGATAGTGTTACTACACCAGCCTCATTGGTATATGTTTGGTAATATAATTTTGATTCTGGTTTTGTTTTTCGAATCCGATTAAAATAATCCTGTCCCATTCGAAAAACTCCTACTGTGATATCAAAAATTTTGTTAAAGCTAATTTCTGATTTTATTTGATTCAATAAATCCAGATAATCTTTCTCCCAACC
>CAYXUK010000006.1:8917-21105 GCA_964468295.1 uncultured bacterium
TCAAATGCCAACAAATCTGTGTTATAGGAAATAGACAACATTAATGGATCATTCGGGTAGGGTCGTAATTCTATTTCAGATGCTACCGCCTTTTCCATATCCTCTTGATTTACAAAGACCACTATATTGGCTGATGGATACATACCCTGCAAAAAACAGTAATTACAATTATACAGACAATTCAAAATTGGGGTATTATAATAAAAGTTTCTAAAGCCACCATCTTGAAGCATATTCGTTCCTTTATAAATGTATGGTGGTTTTTTCACTGCAAGAATCAATTTCATGGAACGCTTTTGAGTTTGAAAATCCTGCCCTGGGCGATTGAATACAGTTTTATAATCTGGGATCTCTACCACTTTTGAATTAGAAAATTGATCCAAACATAGATTAGTGAGCTCATACTTTTTGGCCGCAGATTCCAAATAGACATGAGAAAAATCAGGCAGAAAAAAATTCTCGGATCGATTCAAATATATGATTCCTTTCTTTTTTTGAATTGGATTTTTTGATGAAATACGGAGCCAATTTTTCTAAATCATTTCCAGTCAGTTTTATATAATTTTCGCTCCACTCTATTAATTGGTGCACCTGGGTCTTGGTTAAATATAGTTGTGCAGCGCCTCTTTGGATTAAGTCGAATTCTTTGTCAGATAAAATAACATTATTTGTCAATGCATGATGATCCAAACTAAGCAAAATGGATTTGATTAAATCAACCTTTTTAGCAATTAATCCAGTTACATCAATAATTGGCTTCTCATCGATATCCATATGGTCCGAAACTAATTTTAAAAATACCAACCGATGCACCGATACATATCGTGACATTTGTTGAAAAATCACACTCCCTTCCATATCCACTAATCCCCTAAATTGATCTCCATTTTTGTTTACACTATTGTCAACCGTAGTAAGACTTAATTCTACAAGTGAATGTCTACATAAAATATCCGGGATAAAACACTGTTTGGTTTTTTTATCAAAAATTGCATTCACACGATACAATTCACCAATTTCAGTTTGATCTGGATTGCCACCTGCAATTCCCATATTGACTACTATCGTTTGATCAAAATTTGAATAGATTTGGTGCAGGTTTTGAAGTCTTTCTTTTGTTTTATCTCTACCAACCCCTGTAATTAATAGAGAAATATTATTGTTTTGATATAAGTGGGTTTTCGAATCTTTTCTAAGTCTAAATACTTCAATGATAGGCAGCGCTTCGGCCCTTAAGGCTGTTAAAATTAGAAAATGCAATATTAGTTTAGGCTAATTATCCAAAGGAGAAATGTTTTAACACACTCTGTTGTACTTTCCACTCGCATTTGAGTCCTCGCGGGAAGACAACAAAATCTCCCGGTCCAATAGAAACAATTTCTCCATCTTCAGTAGTAATATCGACTTGTCCTTCTAAAATGTAGCAGGATTCCTGTTCTATATATTCCCATGGAAATTCCGACACCTCACATGACCATGTGGGCCATGACCGGACCTTTTTTTCCAGTATTTCTTTTTCACTCAAATACTTTACAGTAATCTCAGACATTGATCTCCTCCTTCAAAAGATTACGCAATTGCTCCACCATTTCAACACTATGTGTACTTGCATTAGTGACAAAATCAACCAATTTACAATTGGGAAGTAATTCGGCCATTTTTACTGTGTTATCGTATCTATGCATCACATCTTTTGAGCCAGTGAATATTAAGACTTTTTGATGGATGTTATCCAATTTCTCCCAGATTTTGTATTTTGAAAAACTGAGAGCTGACCGCTTCATTCGCCCAGGATTCCCTTGATCAAGTGCACGCGCATATTTTTCATACTGTTTCGGATCAGCTTCCATATTTATATATTTTTTTTTCATATACCATTTTGCCAATGGCTTAATAAAATCGAGAAGAATAGGCGGTACCATACGTATGATCCAGAGCCAATATCTTGGTGCTTGAAATTCCGCATTGGGACCGATCAGAACGGCCATGACTGGACTTACTTTTAATTGGCTCATGGCATCCAAAATAACAGTTCCACCTAAGGAACTACCAAACAAAATGTAAGGTTCATCAACCAAATTATGATAGTCTAATACTGACGAAAGGTCATCGCCAAGAGCTGCAATATTAAGCTCTTGTTCAATCGGATGTTTTGCTGATCCTTTTTCGCGCGTCTCCAAATAATAAATCTCAAAGTCTTTCGTCATTTCTTTTAGTACGTTTTCCCAGCTATCAATGATTGAAACCCATCCTGGAAGGAAAATTAACGGTGGAAATGGGGAAGGGTTTGCTGGACGATAATGAATCTCAAATAATTTAATATTATCAGCGCCAGGTACCCATCCAGTAGAAAAAAAAGCCCCTTCAGCAGAAAAACGGGATAAGTCCATCAGCCGAACACACTAAGGATTTACTTTTGATGTACCATTGGAACAAATCGAACTGGCAAAACATTCTTTTTTTGGATTTTTCCAGATTTACTTTTAGTAAGAACCACAATTTCCTGCCAATTCGTTCCAACTGGAAGCACCATTTTTCCACCTGGCTTAAGCTGATCAATAAGTGCTTTTGGAATTTCCGGTGGTGCTGCCGTGCCAATAATCCTATCAAATGGTGCTTCTTCCGGCCAACCTTTATATCCATCGCCCCAGCGTACAGTAACATTATTATAACTCAAAGCTTTCAATGTGCTATCTGCACGTTGTGCAAGCATCTTTACAATCTCAATTGTATAAACGTGTTTCACTAGTGGACTTAGTACTGCTGCCTGATAGCCAGATCCCGTGCCAATTTCTAATACCTTATATGTGGAATTCACATCCAGTGTTTCTGTCATGAATGCTACAATATAAGGCTGAGAAATTGTTTGACCTTTACCAATAGGCAACGCATTATCCTGGTATGCATAATCTGCCACCCCATCAGGAACAAAGCGATGCCGCGGTGTATTTTGCATAACGTCAATCACTTGATTATTCGATATGCCTCGTCTGATAATTTGTTCACGGACCATTTTTTTCGTCCAGTTCTTCCAATCGGTTTGCTGAGAAAATCCCAGTGTAATTATTGGTAGCAGTTGGAATAACCATTTTATTTTGTCTATGATTCTCTTTTTCTTTGAATAAATGCGCATTCATTATCCAATATAATTTTTCTTGATTTATGATGGGAAAAGGAGTTGATATGCATTTGAACCATTTATACAGCAAGTTAAACGGTGAAATACATATAACTCAATGGCAAACTACGAAAATGAAAAAGATATCTAATGGGAAGGGATTATCTTCCCATATTGAGTTCTTTAATTATTTGTCCTTATCAACAATTTTGATGTTCAACTCGTCCAATTGCTCATCAGAAACAGAATTGGGTGATTCATCCATGGGCGATGTAGCAGAAGTTGTTTTTGGAAAAGCAATAACATCTCGAATATTATTGCTTCCAGTAAGAAGCATAATGATGCGGTCAAATCCAAAAGCAATACCGCCATGGGGCGGTGTACCATATTTCAGAGCTTCCAATAAAAATCCAAAACGTGCCTTCGATTCTGCTTCGTCCATACCTAATAATTCAAAGATTTTAGATTGGATATCAGGACGATGATTTCGAATTGATCCCCCCGCAATTTCATAACCATTCATCGTAAGATCATAGCCACGGGATTTTAAATTGCCGGGATCGGTATCCAAATCTTCTATATTTTTTATGGACGGCGCGGTAAATGGGTGATGCCTTGCCAAATAGCGATTTGATTCATCATCAAATTCAAACATGGGAAATTCAGTCACCCAAATGGGTTCGTAAACACCGGAACGTAATAACCCTTCTTGTTTTGCCACTTCAACGCGCAAGGCGCCTAAAGCTACCAGTGCAATTTCCTTTTTATCACCGATCATGAAAATTATATCACCCTCATTCATTGCCGCATCAGTCATCAGATCTTTTTGAATTTTTTCACTAAAAAACTTTGATATGCCACCCGTAAGCTGTCCTTTTTCAGCCTTCATCCAAGCCAATCCTTTTGCCTGGTATTTTTTTACAAAGTCCGTAAAGTCATCAATATTCTTTCGAGAATATTTGCTACCACCGGGAACTACCAGCCCTCTGACTATTTCAGCTGATTTAAAAGCATTGAATTCAGACTGGTCAGTAAATGTTTTTATATCTTGTAAGAATAAATCAAAACGAGTGTCTGGCTTATCCGAACCATACTTGTCCATGGCTTCATCCCAAGTTAATCTTGGGAAGGGATCAGGCAAATCCACACCAATTACTTTTTTAAATATGTGACGGGTTAAGTCCTCCATCTGAGTATAAATAGCTTCTTCATCTACGAAGGACATTTCAATATCAATCTGTGTGAATTCAGGCTGGCGTTCCGCACGTAAATCTTCATCCCGGAAACATTTTACAATTTGGAAGTAGCGATCATAACCGGAAATCATCAAAATCTGTTTATAAATTTGTGGAGATTGAGGAAGTGCATAAAATTTGCCATGATGAATGCGGCTGGGAACCAAATAATCCCGTGCGCCTTCTGGTGTAGATTTCATAAGAACTGGGGTTTCTATTTCGATAAAATTTTGACCGGACAAATAACTGCGCGTTTCCTGATAAGCCTTATGTCGGGTCATCAAGTTATCCTGTAGTTCATCATTACGTAATTCTAGATAACGGTATTTAAGTCGCAAATTTTCTTCCGCACTATTTCGGTCATATAAAACGAATGGTAGCGGGGCCGCCTCGTTTAGTATTTCCATTTCGGTAACGATTACTTCAATCGCTCCTGTAGTTAAATCGGGGTTGTCCGCACCTTTACCTCGTTCTTGCACTGTACCCGTGATCGACAATACATCTTCTAAAGATAGTTTTTTTGCGGATTCAAATTCACCATTATAATTTTCACTATTGAAAATAATCTGGGTTTTTCCATAACGATCTCGAAGATCAATAAATATGACTTGTCCATGTAACCGGACAGTGTTTACCCACCCATTGAGATTGACCGATTCCCCAATGTGGTCTTTACGAAGTTCACCGCATGTGTGGGTACGTTTTAGCATTTGCTTAATTATTTTTATTTAAAAAAAAACCGCTCAAAGTTACGAGCGGCTGAATTATGATTGAATTGGAATTTACCGTTTGGAAACTTTTAAACGATTCGCGGCTCTTTCCAATGATGCTTTATTACGGATCGTATCTGTTCCTCCAGCTTTTATTCTTTCTTCCGCCCGCTTTAATGCATTTTCTGCACGTGATGTATCTATTTCTTCTGTTCTTTCATATGTTTCTAGTAACAACTCTACTTTTTTTCTAGTGATCTCAGCAAAGCCTCCGCTCGTTGCCAAAAAATGGTCTTTCCCATTTTGCGTAACTTTAATTTCACCAACGCCTAAAGCAATGATTGCTTCACGGTGGGATGCCATAACTCCAAAAGATCCATCCAGGCCAGGGCACCGAACGTGCTCCACCTGTCCTTCATCTAAAAGCTTTGTTGGTGTTACGATCTCAAGTTGAAAGGAACTCATTTATGCTTCATCTTTTTTGGCATTATCAAACGCCTCATTAATGGAACCAACATAGGAGAACATGTTTTCATGCAACTCATCTGCTTCACCATTCAAAATAGCTTCAAAACCGGATACAGTGTCTTCCAAATTCACATAACGTCCTTCTTTTCCAGTGAACTGTTCCGCCACAAAGAAAGGCTGACTCATAAATTTTTGCATCTTGCGGGCACGGGCAACCGTGAACTTATCGTCATCAGATAACTCGTCCATACCCAAAATAGCTATAATATCCTGAAGGTCTTTATACTTCTGCAAAACGGACTGTACATTACGAGCAACGTTATAATGTCGGTCTCCAATAACGCGAGGATCCAAAATCCTTGATGTAGATGCCAATGGATCAACGGCAGGATAGATACCAAGTTCAGCAATTTTTCGTTCCAGTACTGATGTCGCATCTAAATGGGCAAACGCTGTAGCTGGAGCTGGATCGGTTAAATCGTCAGCTGGGACATAAACCGCCTGTACAGATGTAATAGATCCTTTCTTTGTGGATGTGATTCGTTCCTGCAGGTCACCCATTTCTGTAGATAGTGTTGGTTGATATCCAACTGCTGAAGGCATGCGTCCCAATAAAGCGGATACTTCTGATCCAGCCTGAGTAAAACGAAAAATATTATCAATAAACAGAAGCACATCTTTCCCTTCATCGTCGCGAAAATATTCTGCCATTGCCAATCCACTCAATGCCACACGAAGACGTGCTCCAGGAGGTTCATTCATTTGGCCAAATACCATGGTGGTTTTATCAATAACACCAGATTCACTCATTTCTAGGTATAGATCATTACCTTCACGCGTACGCTCACCCACTCCGGCAAACACAGAATAACCACCATGCTCTGTTGCAATATTTCGTATTAACTCTTGGATCAAAACGGTCTTACCTACACCGGCACCACCAAACAAACCTGTTTTACCACCTTTGGTGTAAGGTTCCATAAGATCAACAACTTTGATTCCTGTCACCAACATTTCTGCTGAAGTAGCTAGGTCTTCATGTTTAGGTGCTGGGCGGTGAATCGGATTTCGTTTTGCGGTCTTTATTTCCTTTTTTCCATCAATTGTATTGCCGATAACATCAAATAAACGACCAAGTGTTTCCGGTCCAACAGGCATAGAAATCGGTTCTCCAGTATCGCTCACTTTTTTCCCGCGAACGAGACCATCGGTAGAATCCATAGCAACAGTTCGTACGGTACTATCACCCAAATGCTGGGCAGTCTCCAAAACTAATTTCCCTTCTTCACCATGATCAATCTCTAGAGCATTCATAATTTCGGGCAGTTGGTTGTCCTCAAAAACAACATCCACAACAGCTCCCATAATTTGTGATACTTTTCCAACAATTGGCATAATAATTCCTTTGTTAGCCTTGTAAGGCTTCAGCGCCACTGACAATTTCCAGCATTTCTGTAGTAATAGCAGCTTGACGAGCCTTATTGAATTCCAATGTTAAATCTTTAATCATTTCATGAGCGTTTTCTGTCGCATTTTCCATAGCCAGCATTCGTGCAGCCTGTTCGCTAGCATAAGATTCCAAGAGGTATTTCCACATTTGAATATTTAGGTGACGTGGGATGAGACTTTTAATTATATCATCCTTGTTTGGCTCATATAATTTGCCTGAATACTGGTTATCATCTTCATCAAATACCAATGGCAAAAGTACTTCAGACTGGACATGTTGGGTCGCGACATTGACAAACTCATTGTATACCACATGAATCTCATCAACATGTTTTTTAGTAAAATGACTGATTATCCCTTCACATATACTGATTGCATTACTGTATTCCAGCTCATTCCAAAAATCTACTTGACTTGAGATGATATGATAATCCCGTCTTTTAAAATGATCTCTTGCTTTTTTTCCAATACAGAATACATCCACTTTGTTTTTTCCGATGATGTCAATTTCGTTTTGTGCTGTTTTCAAAACATTGGTATTAAATGATCCAGCCATACCTCGATCAGAAGTAACCACCACATAACCAATCTTATTTATTTCACGAATATCCAAAAGTTCAAGGAGATCACGATCCACATCAGGAAGAAGATGATTTATTGTGTCTGTTAAACGGTTTTCATAGGGTCGAGCTTCTTCCATTCTTTCCTGTGCTCGGCGCATTTTTGCCGCAGCCACCATTTTCATTGCATTGGTAACCTTTTGAATGTTTTTTACAGATTTTATACGGTCACGAATATCCTTCAGATTAGCCATTATTAAGCGGTGAAGCCTCCTTTAAAAGCTGCAATGGCTTCATTCAACTTCGTTTCAAGATCTTCACTAATTTGACCTTCAGTTGTAATAGAATCCAATTCAGTTGCATGGTTCGCATCGAGGTAATCGAAAAGTCCTTTTTCAAATTCACTCACTTTTTCTGCTGGAATATCATCTAAATGTCCATTTGCACCTGCGAAGATTATACTGATCTGCTTGGCCACATCCATTGGTACAAACTGATTTTGCTTTAGAATCTCAACCATTCGTTCACCACGAGTCAGCTGGGATAAGGTCGCTTTGTCTAGGTCTGAACCGAATTTGGCAAATGCTTCTAATTCTCGGTATTGCGCCAGATCCAAACGCAATGTTCCAGCAATGCTTTTCATGGCTTTGATTTGGGCATTTCCACCTACGCGCGACACAGATAAACCAACATCGATCGCCGGGCGTATACCAGAATTGAAAAGATTTGTTTCCAAGTAAATCTGACCATCTGTAATCGAAATAACATTTGTGGGTATATAGGCTGCAACATCTCCCTCTTGAGTTTCTATAATCGGCAAAGCTGTTAAAGATCCTCCACCTAAGTCATCAGAAAGTTTTGATGCACGTTCAAGTAAACGACTATGCAAATAAAACACATCGCCCGGGAATGCTTCACGGCCGGGAGGGCGCCGAAGAACCAAAGACATTTGACGATAGGAAACTGCCTGTTTTGAAAGGTCATCATAAATAATAAGAGCGTGTTTACCATTATCACGGAAATGCTCTCCCATAGCGCAGCCGGAATATGGTGCAATGTATTGCATCGGCGCTGGATCCGATGCATTGGCTGCTACAACAGTGGTATAATCCATGGCACCGTTGGCATCTAATTCGGCTGTAATGGTTGCAACAGTAGATGCTTTCTGCCCGATTGCTACATAAATACAATAAACAGGGTCATCTGTTTGATGTGTAGATTTTTGATTAATGATCGTATCAACGGCAATAGCTGTTTTACCAGTTTGACGATCGCCAATAATCAGTTCACGCTGACCACGACCAATAGGAATCATGGAATCAATAGCCTTAATCCCTGTTTGCAGGGGTTGCTTTACAGGCTGGCGCTGCATCACACCCAATGCTTTGCGCTCAATAGGTAAATGCGTATCAGATTCAACCGGTCCCTTGCCATCCATTGGTTGTCCTAATGGATTTACTACACGTCCAAGCATAGCATCACCAACAGGGACCTCAATGACACGCTCAGTACGCTTGGCTAAGTCACCTTCTTTTACTTTACGGCTATCGCCAAATAACACAAGGCCAACGTTGTCATCTTCCAAATTAAGTGCCATTCCAAATACGCCATTGGGCAACTCAACTAATTCAGAACTCATGACATTTTCCAGTCCGCTTACACGTGCGACACCATCACCAATCGCTATAACTTCACCAACCTCAGTTACATCAACCGATAAATCAAGTTTTTCGATTTGCTGACGAAGTAATTTAGTTATAGCCTCTGTTTTAATTTCCATTATGTTTCCTTATACCTAGGATTGTAATAATTTGCTTTGCAGACGATTCAATTTGCTTTTCAGCGATGCATCTAAAAACATGTTTTCAATTCTCAGTTTGATTCCTCCAAGTAAATCATTATCAACTTCAATTTTAAAATCAACATTTTTATTTATTGTGCTTTTCAAATTCTCTTGCAAAGCATTGATATATGCAACTTCCATTTCTTGAGAAACATGCGCGTGAACATTAATGGTTCCAGCCTTTTCCTTATAAAGATCAGAATAAGCTTTGATAACCTGGCGTATGATATGTATCGATCTATCCTTTACCATTAAGCCAAGAAATTCAACAACCAGAACATGAAAAAAATTCGAGAACACTTCACGAATAATTTGGATTTTTTTGTCATTGGGAATTCGTTTTGACTGGAACAAAGATTTCAATTGTGCATCTTTCTTTATCAGATCACCAATGTGTTGCAAAGATGTATGCACTTGAATGGCTTCACCACCTGCTGTATCGTAGAGAATAGCTGCTATTTTTTTTGCGCGTTGATTAGGCTTCATAATCCTTTACTTGTGATAATGATTCATCGATTAGCGCTTTATTATCTTCAGCGCTTAAATTTTTCTTGATGAGTTTTTCTGCAACAGAAAGAGATAGGTGTACAACTTCACCTTTTACCTCTGCAATAGCTTTTTCTTTTTCAATCTGAATCTGTTTTTCAGCATCTGCAGCTAGGGATTTCGCTTTTTCTTTGGCATCCTTAAGAATCTCATCCTTCATTTTCGATGAAGCTGCTTTACTTTCAGAAAGGATTTTCTGTGCTTCCGCACGCGCTTTATTAACTATTGCTTCTCCTTCAGAATTTAATTGAGATAATTCATGCTGTGCTCTTTCAGCATCTTTCAAAGATGACTGAATTAGCTCTTCTCTTTCTTTCAATATTTTCAAAAGCGGATTCCAAGCAAATTTCGCCAATACTAAAAGCAATAGCAAAAAAGTGACTATGGTCCAGACAAATAGTCCCGGATCTAGCTGGACTAACGGATTATCCATGAAACATCCTTTATAATTATTATTTCATCAATACAATCAACAGTGCAAATACTTCACCCAAAATTGCTACACCTTCGAGCAAAAATAAGGGCAAGTTCACAGCTCCTGTAATTTTATCAGACGCTTCTGGTTGACGGGCAATCCCTTCAGCAGCGCCTGCTGCCAAGCGACCAATACCAATACCTGCTCCGATCACGATGAGTCCCAAGCCAATACCTACGCCAAACAAATGTAGATTTTCCATCTTACATTTCTCCTTTATTATTGATTAATGATGCACATTAATTGCCATACCGATAAATACAGCAGACAATAATGTGAAAACATATGCTTGTACCAAAACAACAATTATTTCTAGACCTGAAATAGCTGTGGCCAATGGTACCGAAAAAAGCGCTAATCCTATACCTGTCATTGCGCTATTAAACATTTCTGCAAAAATAGCCATAAATGATAAAATGGCTAAAATTGCGATGTGTCCCCCAGTCATATTGGCTGCCAATCGCATAGTTAATGCGAACGGTTTTACAAACATGCCAATAATTTCAATAGGAATTAAAATAATGTATACAGGCCAGGCAAGGCCAGGTGGCGCTAAATTTTTCCAATGATTAATAAATCCATGTGCTCGGGTACCTGCTATCAGAATTGTAAAAAATGTGATGACAGCCAGGGCAGCGGTTACATTAAAATTTCCCGTAGCTGTAACGCCACCATGCAATAGCGCATTAATAATATTGTGGTCGTCACTTGCTGGTACTTGAAATATAAAACGATTCAATGCTCCAAGTAGATCAAAAATAGGTATTAACCCAATGCCATTGGCAAATAATATGAAAAAGAAAAATGTAAGGATCATGGGTGCCCACGTTTCTGTGTACTTGGAACCTATATTTGGCTGTACAATAGAATCACGGACAAACTTTACAACCATTTCAAGAACGTTCATCCAGCCGCTTGGAACAGGTTTATTTTTTTGCAAGTATTTTTGAATAGGAATGATGACAGCACAAGCAACCACAATTGCAACAATCCATAACATAAGAACATGTTTGGTTACAGATAAGTCAATCCCAAAAACATGGGGTAAATGAATAAGCGGATGATCTAATGAACTATTGGAAACATGGT
Organism: uncultured bacterium; assembly: GCA_964468295.1. Classification (GTDB taxonomy): domain Bacteria; phylum Fidelibacterota; class Marinisomatia; order Marinisomatales; family TCS55; genus TCS55. Next base: position 20,411 of record CAYXUK010000006.1, read on the forward strand.
GGATAATATTATCACCCACCTGATCCATCACGCTGGAATCGTGGGTTTGTTCACCGCCTGTTATCATTTTTATTATCTAAAAATTCTTACGATTGAAAAAGTGACTTCAAGATTAATGCTTCCAACGTATGAAACGCTAGAAAAGAGCCCGAAAAACTAAACACAAATGGGTAGGGTTCGAAAGAATAAAAGTAAATCAGAGTGGTTAAATAAACACCGAATAGAACCATTTTACCCGCAAACCCTATTATAAGTACTTTTGTGGTTGATTGTGAATCATTGCTCTTATACTGCAATACTAAAAACAATTCAATAGCAGCCACAATATATGGTAAAAAAATCCCACAAAATATTTCTACACTATATTCAGGACGTATTCCAGCACCCAATCCAAAAAACCCTAATGCAATTGCTGTTAAATAAATTATTGGTCTCATTTTTTAAAAATTATTTTAGCTAATTCATAAAAACCAATCACAAGACCCAAACCAAGACCAATAATTAAAAATACTGGGGATGCATTAAGATAATAATCTAATAAATAGCCAAGCAGTGCTAATAATAATACCGATGCAAGTAAGGTATATGCAGCTGCTGCTGCTGGCCCGGATTGGCGGACAAATCTTTGAAACTGTTGGAAAGATTTTTCTAAGAAATTATCAGAATCACTCGTCATTATGATCGGAATGATGATC
>CAYXUK010000006.1:21205-35327 GCA_964468295.1 uncultured bacterium
TATCTGCTTTCTGATTATCAAACATTTCTTGTGTAAGGTATCCCTTCACTGGCAATAATGATGGGATATTCACAAAAGGTTCCAAATTAATTTCATCATCATTCATCGTTTGAACAAGATTACCTTCTCCAGATTCACTTACAACTAGATCGGTACCCAACGCTTTTTGTACCACCAGTTCCATTTGTTTTATTCGTTCTAAATCGCGGTATAATTCCAAAACTTTTGTACGTTCGCCAATAACCTCGTCATAACGTGTTTTCATTCGCTGGTGGTCAAGGGCTTTTGGCGTAAAAAATATTAAGGAAAAAATCAATCCTGATAAAATAGTAATTAAGGTAGATAAGATAATAATGAGAGTATTGCGTGAAAAAGAAAAACGTCGATTTGTTCCTTCATGGTCTGGAACAATATGGAAAGTATATCGGCTCGGCTTCATTTTAGTTATTCAACAGAGCGCAATATATCTAAGATGCGTTCCAAATCATCATTAGAAAAATAGTTTACCACAATTGAACCTCCCTTTTTACCTTTATGATTTAGACGTACTTTGGTTCCAAAAATTGCTATCATTTCATCTTCGAGTTTTTGAACAGTGGCATTTTTCTTTTTCAAGTTTGATTTTTTTTCCGTCAATTTGGAATCTGCTTTAGCTTTAACTACAGCTTCGGCACCGCGCACAGATAAATCCCGATCCAGAATTTTTTGCCAAAGACCGAGCATCCCGGAGTGTGTTTTCATCGCCAAAATAGCTCGGCCATGCCCTGCGGAAATTTTATTATCCCGTACACTTTTTTTAATCTCCGTTGGCAATTGAAGCAATCTTAGAGAATTGGTAATTGTCGATCGACTTTTTCCTACTGATCTAGCAATATCTATTTGGGCTAAATCAAATTCTCCCTGTAAAACAGCGTATGCTTCTGCTTCTTCAACGGGATTCAGGTTCTCCCGTTGGATGTTCTCAATAAGAGCTACCTCCATCATTTCAGATTCATCCGTCACTTCAATAATATAGGCTGGAATCTCTTTTTGTTTCGCCAATTTGGAAGCTCTGACACGACGTTCACCTGCAATCAGGATATAACCGCCTTTATCCAACCGTACCGTAATGGGTGTGATCACCCCTTTTTCTTGAATGGAAGCCGCGAGTTCTTCTAATGTCTTTTGATCAAAATTTTTCCTGGGTTGATGGGGATTCTTTTTGATCTTTGAAATAGAAATGGTGGAAACACCAGCAGATGACACAGCTTGTTCTTTCCGCGGGCGGATTAGCGCATCTAAGCCTTTCCCTAATCGTTTAGTTGCCATTGTTCAATATCTCTTCCACCAATGACATATAATTTTGAGCACCAGTGGAATTTGCATCATAAAGCAGGGCTGGTTTCCCAAAACTGGGTGCTTCACTTAACCTTACATTACGGTGAATCACGGTGTTGAATATTTTATCTTTAAAAAAACTTCGCACTTCATCTGCTACTTGTTTGGAAAGGTTTAATCTTCCGTCGTACATAGTTAAAAGTACACCTTCTATTACAAGTTTTGGATTTAAATTTTTCTGCACCAAACGAATTGTATTCAATAACTGACCCAACCCTTCCAAAGCGTAATATTCGCATTGAATAGGAATAATGACTGAATGACAATATGTTAATGCATTAAGTGTCAGTAATCCCAAGGATGGAGGACAATCAATTAAAACATAATCATATTTTTTCGAAACCTGTTTTAAAGTTTTTTCCAGTTGATGCTCCCGTGCCATCAAGCCAACTAGCTCAACTTCAGCTCCTACCAGGTCATTAGTAGATGTAATAATATCTAAATAATCTAATTTTGTTTTCGTTATTACATCTTGGACTTTAGTCCCTCGAACAAGCGCATCATAAATATTACCATTAGGTCCAATCAATAATTCTTCAATACCTGTCGTAGCGTTGGATTGCGGATCCAAATCAACAAGCAAAGTCTTGACTTCAGATACAGCAAGACTTACCGATAGGTTTACGGATGTAGTTGTCTTCCCAACTCCACCTTTTTGATTGGTTAAGGAAATTATTCTACTCATGATTAGCTTTGATTAAAACCCATAAAAACCATGATTAATTTAGGAGAGAGTGCTTTGTTGAAACAATAAGCTGCTTAATTATATTTGGAATAAATAAGTCAGTTTTAATACTTGAGTATTTTGATATAAATCATTTTTTCCTTCACTTAAATCATAGCGCTGATTTAAAACAATAAAAAGATCACTTCCAGGTGTATGAATCCAATTAATACGACAGTATAATTGGAGTTGTTCAGAGAAATTGTCATATTGTATTATAGCTTTCCCAAACCATTTTCGGTTTAAGGCAACTTCAGCAGTAAAACCATAAACATTTGCTGTGAATTCGCCTTGGCTGGACATAAATATAATATTTTGGTTGGCAGATCCGTATAAGGTTAAATGATTAGAAAACTGTTTTCCAATGGAACCAGACATACTCGTTTTATTTCCACCAAAATAATCTCCTTTTTCAAGATTAACGTTACCCCAAACACCCCTGCTCTGATTTGTTCTGGCAGAGAATGAAATTTTTCGATCCCTATAGTTTCCCTTCTGAATTTCCACACCATTCCCTAATGTAAATCCAGCAGTCAATTTCTCCTTATTTTGGATTACTTTTAGCCCAATTTTGTCTCGAGTTTCAAGAATAGCCTCGATACCACCATTAAGTACACCTGTTTCATGAATACCCGCATGGTTTTGTACATCTCTAGCATATATAGTGAATCGCCATTGACGAATTAATTCATCTCCATCACCAACCCTTGGTGTAAATCCAGCAATAATGCCCGTCCCGATCATATCCTGTCGCTGAACAAATCCTAATGCAGGATTAAAATCTTTATCTACACGGTGCTGACCAGTAGATAAAAAATAGCGATCATTTTTCAAATCAAGCCGTATCATTGATGCTACTGAAGGATCATCTATTTCAGAATCTTCGACTTGACTATACCATGCATTGACGCTGCTGCTACCCCAAAAGCGCATTTGACCATCAATTCCCATAACAGTATTCTGACTATCGCTAGTTGATACATCTGTTACGATTGCGCCAATGGTTGTGCGATCTCGGATATCCGTACGAAGTCGTAACGCACTGTAAGCTGTAGCAGGCATATTATTTTCCGCATGAGTATGAATATTAAGACCCCCAATAGAGGTTTTACCGATTTGACCATATACTCTTGTACCACCTGATACATCTTGATTCAAACCAATTCGACGGCTAAAAAAAATTTCCGTTTGTTTTGGATTCCCAAAGGAAAACAATTTAGATCGGGTGAGAAAAAACTCTCGTTTTTCAGGATAAAAAAGATTGAACCTGTTAAGGTTAATTTGAGCATTATCTGCTTCTACCTGCGCAAAATCAGTATTATAAGTCAAATTCAAAGTTAGATTTGACTTTAATCCATAGTAAATATCAACACCACTATTGCCCATATTATCCGAAGTAGTTTCATCATCAAATGTTTGTTTCTGGGCGCCACCAATTCCGAATGGTTTAATTTTAATATCATTACCACGTTTAATATTTTTCAATCCAGTTAAATTTGCATATTGAGATACTTGATAAACATCTGAAGTGTATTCCAGACCAATATGAGGCCAAATCACACTTTCATTTTTTCTATTTATATATCTTTTTACTGCTAATCCCATGGTGAGCTCATCTTTGCTTGGAAATCTTAAGGTATTCCATGGAATGGCAACCTCTAATACCCAACCAAAATCTGTTACACGACCTTCACTGATATAAACTCCATCCCATGCCCATTCATCCAAACTAGGTTTATTTTCATCAGAGATCAATGCATCATCCTGAGTACCTAGTGGATTCATTTCAAATAAATAAGCATTCCTTCGATCTAGGTAAGTATCTAATGCAATTTCCAATTTATCGTCTCGGTGAATCCATCCACCTCTATTAAGAATAGTCGCACGAACTTTTTCAGGCTCACTATCAAAAAATGTAAATCCAAAATAAAGATGATTATTATCGTATAGGATTCGCATTTCGGATTTTTCACTTGGTATACCTCCATCCTGAGGCAATCGCTGAACAAATTCAGTGATTGGTTGAACGGTTTGCCAAATGGCTTCATCCAGCATACCGTCCACCGTAATAGGAGTATCGATCAAATGGGCAGTAACAGTTGGCCGTTCTGTTGCACTTAAACCATGGATCGTAAAAACAGTAATCAGAAAAATCAGACGGATCATCTTTTATATTTAGAAAATTAGGTGAACTTATTTTCCATAAGGACCATCTTGCCACCACCATAATGGAGGCAATACACGCTTTTCTGGCCAAATTTGGTCCATTGTATCAGCCTCGTAAAGCTCACCATTTTTCATGACATATTTCAAAGTATTCGTATTACGAATATTCACTAGTGGATTTTTATCAAGGATAACCAGATCAGCTAATTTTCCTTTTTCAATTGAACCAATATCGTTCCCTACACCAATAATCTTTGCGCCATTGATAGTGGCTGCTCTTAACGCTTCCATCTCACTCATCCCGCCACTATGTAAAGACCATAGTTCCCAATGATAGCCAAGGCCATTAAATTGCCCATGAGCGCCAACACCTACTAGTCCACCTGCTTGCATAATTTTTGCTGCGTCAGCGGCTATTTTAGAAAATGCATATTCATCTTTTCTAAACCAAGGGACTCTGCGTGTTTTAGATTGAATAATATTATCTGGGACAAACCTTTTTACTTTTGGATCATCATGGACTTCTTCCGTTGCATAATAATAGTTCTCAGCCCATGGACCTCCATATGTTACAAGTAAAGTGGGTGTGTATGTCATCCCTGATTGGGCAACTAATTCAACAACATCCTTGTACAAGGGTGTTATAGGTAAAGAATGTTCATTCCCGTGAAATCCATCGATCGCATGCGTAAGATCTAATTTTAGATCAAGTGCTCCTTCAGTTGTTGGCATCATCCCTAACTCATTTGCAGCTTGAACAATATAGTTTCTCTGTTTTCTATTTCCTGCGATATATGATTTTAAATTTCGGGTACCATAGTGATCACGATACCGCTTCATTAAACCAACAGCTTCTTCTTTGCTTTGAAAATTGTTTATAGAAAAGATCCCTGGACCAGTAGAAAAAGCTCTTGGTCCAATCATTTGACCCGCATCTACAAGATCTTGGTAAGCAAAAGGATCATTCGTAGAGGTTTGAACATCCAGCCCCGCCGTAACGCCCCATGCAATATTCGCTATAAAAGTCCAATTCTGGCGATCCAAGATACCTTTTTTAATTCCAAAATAATGAGCATGAGTATCTACGAATCCTGGAACAATTGTTTTTCCATCTACATCTATTACATAAGCTTCTTTAGGTATTTTCACAACATGAGAACTGCCAATCTCAACAATACGGTTATCCTTTATTATTATCACACCTTTTTTGATGACTTCATCCGCTTTCATTGTAATAATCCTTGCACCAGTCAAGGCTATCAATCCGTTCGGTTTTGCACGATTTGTGGCCACAGTAATTTTGATTTCAAGTGCTGGAGGAGATTGAAAAATAGATTTCACTGTATCAGTTATAGCTGATTCGAAAGAGACAGAATCTATAGGTAGACTATAAAAGGTTGATCCAATCGACCAGGTAATAGTTTTTCCATTATCTGCCCAATCAAAATAATCTGCTCCAACATCTGTTAATTTCTTTACAGGTATTGTAGGACTATTAACATCTACAGTTGGAGCTTTCCCTCCAACTTTTGGTATTGGGAGTATATAAAGTTGATTATTTACGCCTGCTAACGCCATTGTACGATCTGGATTAAAACGAATATCCCGTGCATTGACAGGCTTACTACTGCCGTAAAAACCTTTACCTTTCACAGCAAGGTGCTCACGACGATCCGTACCATCTAATCGCACAGAGATCACACCATTACCTCTTCCGAGAGCAGTAAGACTATACCCATTTAAATAAACTCTATTGGGATCATCCGTAAAAAATGGTTTGCCTAAGCCTCGTGATGGCATAATTAAAGTTGTCTCACCACCATTTGCACTTAACAAAACCAAGTCCATTGGAACCGATGGCCCACCAAATTCTTGTTGTGTTCTTAAACGATCAATTGCTGATCCACGAAGTGCGATGATTGTTTTCCCATCAGGAGTAAATACTGGACTTGAATAAAATGCCGCTGTCTTAGTTAACTTTTTAGGCGCACTTCTACCGTCAGATTTAACCTTCCAAATATGACCACCATTAGCTTCCCAAGTTACATACACTAATGAACGACCATCTGGAGACCAAGAAGGATGAAATTCACCTAAATCACTCTTAGTTATCCGTTGATGTTTTCCAGTTTCACTATCAGCAATATAGAGATGCATTAATGTAGAAAATGCGATCTGCTTTCCATTGGGAGACAACACTGGATCCATAATGATCCTTGAGGATATTTGCTCATCATTAATATCATATGGAAACGTTAATTCAGGACCTACATCCAGTTCTACTTTTGCAGTAAAATCAATACGCTTTACCCTTTTTGACTTCAGATTGATCCTGTGAAATTTTCCATCTTTTGTGAAAACAATTTCATTGCCATTTGGTGTAAAGTCGTAAGTTGGGAGCACATCCCTGGTCGAGCGAGATTCTTGATCATCTCTTACAATCGGATAAACAAGCCAATTGTCTGCTCCATTTTTTAGATCCTTAATTCTTAACCCGGTTTCAGTTTTATAACGCGTACCGTAAACTAAAAATTTCCCATTTGGAGATACTATTGGCCTTATGCCACTTCCTTCTGATCGAGTAATTATATCTTCTTTCCCCGTGACCATATCACGTCTTTCAATCTGCCATGCAGGAAAAGACATGTTATAGCTGAAACCGCCTCTTTTAGTTGCATAGTATAGAAATTTAGCATCTGGGGAAAGTACAGGACCCAATGTATTCTTCCATTGATTCCCAGGAGTATCTGGTGTTGCTTTGGCCTTCGTAATCTGAATACCAGACCCGCCTTTTATATGATACATCCAAATTTCAAAAGTTCGTGCAGGCCAAGAGGTTTGAGAGACAAAAACATAATTCCCATCATTTGAGAATACAGGAGATGCATATTGTCCATTATCAGATTTAGTTAATTGCTTTGGATTACTCCCATCAATATTAGAAACCCATAAATTTTCAGATCCGCCTCTATCACTTATAAATGATATCATTTTCCCATCAGGTGAAAAAACAGGTTGCGAATCAAAGGCAATTCCTGAAGTAATTCGTTTTGCCTTACCTCCACGAAATGGTATTGAATAAAGATCACCTACAAGATCAAAAATAATCGACTTTCCATCAGGCGAAACATCCAGAGACATCCAAGTTCCTTCGTCCGTGGTAAATGAAATGGTACGAGTAGGTTTTAAGGGAAGATTATTACCTAAACTATCTGCTTTTTCCTCTGCAAAGATTAAATTAAACGCCAGTGAAAAAATGAATAATTGTTTCATTTTACCCTCCAATTTATCAACCAATTAAATATATTATTATGAATTCAAGCGTTCTTTGAAAAAAAGAAAGTAGACTGGAATTCCTGTGAGCACAAAAGTTAAGTCCTGAACAGATTTATCTGTTTCATAGAAAACTCTTAGTAAAATTAGGCTGATAATACCGACCAAATAGATTGTGCCCAAAATCTGATAGTAAGGTAATTGATATCCATCTTTGTTTCCTGCCTCTGAGCTGCGAAATTTGAAAAACGCAACCGTTGTGAAACCATAAAAAATAAGAACTGCGAACACCATACCTGATACAATTGTCTCAAAGTTCTGTCGTACTAAAATAAGTACAATCCCCCATATGCAATGGGCAATAATCGCGTGAGTCGGAGTTTGAAATTTCGGATGAACATGATCCAGCCATTTAAACATAAGCCCATCCCGGGCCATGGCATAATACACACGACTCGCAGACATCATGGTTCCATTAATACTGCCGGTTGCAGAAATTATCACCATAATGGAAATCAATCCTGCGCCCATATTGCCAAATAAAACCACAGCAGTATCAGATGCTACGATAGTACTCGATCGCATTCCTTCCAATCCCATCACTGTATGATATAATAGATTTGCACTCAAATATAGTACGGCAATCATGAGCATTCCATAGAGCATGGATAAGGGAATCACCTTTTTTGGTTCTTTCATTTCACCGGCCACATACCCAACCCGATCCCATCCGATAAAAGAAAAAAGCACCAACATGAGCGCAGCTACTACATTACCTATTGGCCCAAGCGTAGCGGTGGCTTGTGCGGATTCTGACAATTTGGTGAAATCACCGTTTACTATGATTAGCCCTATGACTGCAAATAGCAGAAGTCCGCCAATCTTAGTGGATGAAGAAAATTTATTGTAAAAACTAGCCCGTTCAACCCCAATATAATTAATGGCACCAAAAATAATAATTACTGTAATGGCAACTAAAATTTTTCCAAATTGGTCCATCGGGATGAAATAACCAATATAGTTGGCCGTAATTAAACTCAATCCCGCTGCAGGGCTAGTTCGAATTATAAACAATTGAGCCCATCCGAATAAAAATCCCCAAAAGGGACCAAATGCTTTTTCAATATAAATATACTCACCACCGGTATTTGGGAAGCGGCACCCTAATTCTGCATAAATCAGTGACCCAACATAAACAAAGATAGCTACCCCAACCCATAGCACAATGATAACTGAAAAAGAATCTAAGTAACCAGCAATAACCTGAGGTGTAGCAAAAATTCCTGAACCGATCGTAATCCCTATCAAAAGGGAAATTCCATCAAAGAGTCCGAGAGACTTTTTAAGTTTGGCCATTAATTTTTTCTAGGAAACTTTCTAACCAATTTATTTATTAATATGCTCTTTAATACAAACTACTAAACTATGACCGCAATACTACCACGACTAGGCAGTTTGATCGGTTCAATCATCAGGGTTTTACATACTTATACATCAATCGTATCAAGGAATATGCTTCTTGCATATTTTTTGCCGTGTATGCTACGGTATAACCATCCACCCAATCCATTCCTGGTATTGCCTGTAATACTTCTGCTTGGATCGTACTAGAAAATTTCAATTTTATTTGGATTGAATTTTTATTTGTTAATGGTTTTATTTTTTTGAGTTTTTTCAATGCACGCTCGGTTGCAGCAAATAATTCCCTTTGCACCAATTCACCATGTTTCAGCCGGGCGACCTGTGCTGTCTCAGCCGTTTTGGTCGCCACCAATTCACAGTTGACCAATTCACCAAACTGTGTTGTGAAAACATCATCACCAGCTGCCAAAATGACTGGCACATTTAATTCACCTGCAAAAAATGCATTTAATCCGCCTTCACCAACTTCAATCCCATTCAACCACAAACCCTTTACGGATCCAGATCCAGTGTGGGCTAAGAATCCCCTAGGTGTTCCAGCCCGAGCATGGTAACCTAAAAAAATTGCTGCATCAAAACTGTCATCCAAGCCTTGAACCATTCCGAATGGTTTTTTATTCCCTTGGATATATACTACCCTTGGATCCAATTGCTGATGAATAAGGTTTTGCATATCACCGTGAGAATCGTTGACTAGAATTTCCGATGGACCATTTTTAAATATGGCTTTCACCACTGCATTAACTTCATCTGTCATTAACTGTCGACCAACGTTATAATCTTTTCCACCATGACGGGTCATTTCACTAGTACCAATACCGCCGATACCTTCCATATCCACTGAAATAAAAATCTTTAATGGTTTGGCGCCAAGTATCATACTTTGGCATAAAAGAAATACAATAAAGAAAACTCGATATAATTTAGTTAGCATCATTTTTAATCTTTTCCAAAGGGAAGCCGATTAAGTCCAATTTGACCATTGCTCATAACAAAAACTACATCCTGGATTGTACGAATATCTTCTAAAGGATTTTTTGTGACGACGATTAAATCCGCTTCTTTGCCCACTTCAACTGTACCTGTCTTATTAGATATTTGTAATAATTCTGCACCAACAATCGTTGCTGATTGGATCGCATCCATAGGTTTCATCCCTAAGCGCACAAAATTAGTGATTTCCATTCCAACACGCGTAGTACTATTTGGTCCATATCCCGTATCCGCACCTGTGACAATTTTAATTCCTAAATCGTAGGCCATTTTTACTGTATTTTCTAAAGCAGGCAGCATATGCTGTCCTCGAATAAATAAGACCGGGTTATCATAATCCCCGCCTGGTTCAGTTAGATCAACAACTGTTGTAAATGTTGGGACAAGATATGTACCCATTTTTTTCATCAGTTTTAATGATTTTTCACTGAGATAAGTCCCGTGCTCGATACTTCTTACGCCTGCCTTTATGGCGGCATAACCTCCTTCATCTCCATGGGCATGGGCCATAACAGGGATGTCATATTTTTTTGACTCATCTACAATTATCTTTAGTTGTGCTTCTGTATATGTTTGCTTCCGTGGATCTGTATGTGGAAGTCCTGCCCGTTCAGTACCTCTCGTTTTGATAAAATCAACACCGTGGTCCGCATTAACACGGACAATTGTTCTTAGCGCATTTTCCGAATGAATCCCATCTTTAAGAACACCTAAGCGTGTATCGGCGAGTATTGTCTCACCTAAATTGGGTGTCACAAATACGCCAGCAGCAGCAATGTCAGGACCAATAAATTGTGAAGCCTTAACCATCTCACGGATTGCTACATCTTGATAATTGGGCGTACTTGCACTTCTGGCCGTTGTCACACCCGACTCCATAGCACGTTTGGCAGCATCCAAAGAACGTATATGAGTATGTGCATCAATAAAGCCTGGCAGTAAAACCATACCATTCAAATCAATAATTTGATAATTTGCTGATACCCTCCCTTGCTTTTTAATAGATACAATTTCCCCATTGGAGACTAAAACAGTCATATTGGATTGAAGCTTCGGACTATACCCATCTATGAGTTTGGCATTAATTAGCCCATAATCTTTTTGCTGAGCAGTAAGTAAAACGGTAGTAAGTAAACAGAGATGTAGTATTCTATTCATAATTAGTTATGTAGGTTTGGAAATTTAATCGTCCACAATATTGCATCTAAAATAAGACAATGAAATGATATAAAAGAAAGTCCAATTACCGACCAGCGATGGAGTTCAGTATTGATTACATCACTAGCGCTTGCTAAACCGATCGTGATTAAAAGAATAGAAATTGCTGTTACCCTAAGTTCAAACTGTATCAGGTTCCAGGTACCAGCAGTAGGCATTTCAAGGTAGGCAAAAGTAGAATGAATCCACATCGATGCTGAAACAAAGAAAAGTACTAGAATTATTACTATAACTGAAGCTTCTGTCTTGCCCCAAAAAAATTTCACATCCAACCCATCCTTATAAATAAAATAATACATAGCAATAATGTACCCAAAAGCAGCTATAAACATAGAAGTAACAATCCATGCTCTCCAATTCTGTGGGATACCGCCCCACAAATCATTACCGGTATCGGGATGATTCAATAATGCATATACATAGCCTCCTAAAACAGCAACTCCTCCAATAATATTAATCCATAAAAATTGAATATTGGTTCGCATAAAGCTCCTTTTATTACTTGGTTTATTCCTTTGGGTATAGGAAGTATAACCCATTAAATTTTTTCTTTCAATCAATACATCATTTGAACAACAAAAAGTTTTTATGAAAGCACTAGTAAAAAAATCACCAGAACAGGGAATTTGGATCGAAGATGTTCCTATCCCGGAGTGCAGTACCAACGACGTTAAAATAAAAATTTCCCATACAGCTATTTGCGGAACAGATTTGCACATATATAAATGGAATGAATGGGCCCAACGGACTCTGGAATTGCCATTAGTTACTGGCCATGAATTTGTAGGAATTGTAGAAGAGATTGGTCCAGGTGTTACCCATTATAAACCAGGAGACCGCGTTTCTGGAGAGGGACATATCACTTGCGGATACTGTCGAAACTGCCGTGCTGGAAAACGTCACCTTTGCCACAAGACTATTGGAGTGGGGATTCAACGTCCAGGTGCTTTTGCAGAATATCTTGTTATCCCTGAATCCAATGTTTGGCCAATCCATGATGATATTCCCTCTGAGATCGCCGCATTCTTTGATCCATTCGGAAATGCGATACACACTGCCCTATCCTATGAAATGGTTGGGGAAGATGTCCTGATTACTGGTGCAGGACCTATTGGAATTATGTCCACTGCCATCTGCAAATTTGTTGGTGCAAGAAATGTGGTGGTTACCGATGTGAATGAATACCGGCTAAACCTTGCGAAAAAGTTGGGTGCCACGAAAACGATCAATATTTCCAAAGAAAATATTCGGGATTCTTTTGATGAATTGAATATGGTCAATGGCTTTGATATAGGATTAGAGGTATCAGGAAACCCTTCTGCTTTTAAAGATATGCTTGAACATATGTACCATGGGGGGCGTATTGCCCTTTTAGGCCTTTTGCCAAAATCCACTCAGATTAATTGGGATGATATCATATTTAAAGGCCTCCATGTTAAGGGGATCTATGGTCGAGAGATGTATGAAACATGGTACAAAATGACCCAGATGCTACGTGGCGGTTTGGATATTTCCGATGTACTAACCCATCAAATTCCCATAGATGATTTCCAGAAAGGATTTGAGATCATGGAATCTGGCAATTGTGGCAAAATTGTAATGGAATGGAATGCGTGAATGAGTGATTCAAAACAAATTTATAAAGACACTCTTTCTCAAATAGAAGCAGAAGGGTTATACAAGAAAGAACGAACCATTACAACACCCCAAAACGTGGGTATTTCCACCAAAGAAGGTGGCCAAGTTCTCAACTTTTGCGCAAATAATTATCTTGGTCTAGCTGATAATCCGGATGTGATCTCTGCGGCCAAAGACGCACTAGACAATTACGGATTTGGTATGGCTTCTGTACGATTTATCTGCGGGACTCAAGACCTTCATAAAAAATTAGAATCTAAAATTTCACAATTTTTTGGTACAGACGATTCTATCCTCTATACATCTTGTTTTGATGCCAATGGGGGATTGTTTGAAACCTTATTGACTTCTGAAGATGCAGTAATATCTGATGCATTAAATCATGCTTCTATTATTGATGGAATAAGACTTTGTAAAGCACAGCGATATCGTTATGCTAATTCTGATATGTCTGACCTTGAAGCAAAACTAAAGGAAGCTCAAAATGCTCGTTTGAGACTGATTGCTACCGATGGTGTTTTTTCTATGGATGGCTATATCGCAAAACTTGATAAGATCACAGTATTAGCCAAAAAATATGATGCTATGCTGATGGTAGATGATTCTCATGCCACCGGATTTATTGGTAAAACCGGACGTGGTTCAGCGGAACATAGAGGTGTTATGGATAAAGTTGATGTTTGGACCTCCACTTTAGGCAAGGCTCTTGGCGGTGCTTCCGGAGGTTTCACCACTGGCAGAAAAGAAATTATAGATTTACTACGCCAACGTTCACGTCCCTACATTTTTTCCAATACGGTGGCACCGGCAATTGTGGCAGCTGGCATCAAAGTTTTTGACATGCTTTCTGGCACCACTGCTTTAAGAGACAAACTAGAAGAAAATACTATTTATTTTCGAGAAAAAATGGCTGCCACCGGTTTTGATATAAAAGAAGGTTCACACCCCATTGTCCCAATTATGCTTTATGATGCAATGCTGGCTCAAAAAATGGCTGCAACTCTTTTGGATGAAAACATTTATGTAATTGGTTTTTTCTATCCCGTGGTACCAAAAGGAGAAGCACGAATTCGCGTTCAAATTTCAGCAGGAATGGAAAAAGAACATTTGGATCGTGCCATAGCCGCTTTCACAAAAGTTGGGCTAGACTTGGGGGTACTATCCTGAATTGAACCTTGCCGATTATGACATAGATCCAAAACAAGGATTCCTCCCAAATCCTGACCCGATAACTAATCTTCCACAACAATTTAAAGCCTGGGATGAGCTTGGTGCAGCTATGCCTCTATTACTTGCAGAAGGAAAATTCCG
>CAYXUK010000007.1:0-10002 GCA_964468295.1 uncultured bacterium
ATCGTTTTCTGATCTAAAGTCCAATTATGGTTTTGATTTTGAAAATCAGCCATAATGGTGAATGGCTGCCCTGATGGTTGCCAAACTAAATGACTGAAACTTGTTATGGTTTTTTTCTCGCTAACATACCTGTAGTAACGGTACCATCCATCACCAATAGTTGCGACAAGGTTCGCATTGGAGAACTGGGATACTTCTCCAAAATGATCACCAAAATATGAGCGTATTTCTCCGCCCACATCTACCCGCAGTTCATCGTTCTTCCAAGTCAATGTTGGTACAATTCCAAAATAGTTATTATCGATCCACTTTCTTCGAAGCAGATCGGTATTCATATTTTGTTCCTGTGCATCGGTAAATTGATTATTCACATCCAAGTTATATGCATAATAATCCCGCCCCGTTTTTAATACTTCGTAATACCCTTTACCAGCCACAAGATAACTCACATTTCTAAAAAACAGGTCTTCTCGCAGACGAGCAGTCGTATTAACAGAATAAATCTGTTGAAGAAAGTCATCCGTGTAGGCTTGATATCCTGCGCGACGTTTGGTTCGATCTTTAATGTCATCCATATGGACTCCATCCCATAGTAGTTGGGTATTTTCATATCCAATATGGACACGGTACTGATTTGTAAATTTTTTCCCGCGATGTTCTAAGCCAAAAAACATCCCTTTCTGTTTAGAAAAATGATTTTCTCTATAACCATCAGATTTAATCTGTGATGCACGAACAGTCAAACTCAAATCTTCACCCAAATCTTTACCAGAACGATAACGCACCTGGTATTTGGTCGTATTCCAGTCACCAGAACCGAACGAAGCTTTTATTTCACGTTGGTCTTTTGCGATTTGTGTATTCACATTGATAGATCCGCCAAAAGCAGATGAGCCATATAAACTATTACCTATACCACGTTGTATCTGCACATCTTTGGCATCGGCCAACAAATCTCCATGATCTACCCAATATACCTGATGGCTCTCATTATCATTCAATGGTACACCGTCAACCATAACACCAATCTTGCTCTGATCAAATCCACGGATAGAGACATAGGAATAGCCAGTTCCGTTGCCGCTTTCACTATAGGCCCATACACCTGGTTCGCTAGCAAGAACCATTGGTATATCTTCTACAGTGTATCGAGTCTCAATTTCTTGTGACGTCAAATTAGAAAAAGAAACTGGTGTTACACCTGCTATAGCACGGGTAGCATTAACTATTACTTCGTCTCCTTCTAACACGGTTGGGAGCATCAAGATAGTCATTTGCGGACGGATACTTGTCGTAATGGTTTTATATCCAATAAATGAAAAAGATATTTCAGTTCCATCATTAACTGTGAGAAAAAATGATCCGGTTTCATCTGAAGTCGTGCCAAATTCTCCAACAACAATATTAACACCTACTAAAGGGTGTTGGGATTCATAATCTGCAATGGTTCCTTTGACTTCAATTGATTGGGAAAAAAGTCCAGATAGACACAGGTTGATAATTAAATATGAGAAGCGTAAATGATTCATATGTTGAAAATTCCTTCGCTGGCATTATCCAGATCAGGTTCATGGGTGTTTTCTCAGCCATTTTATTCTGGTTTTAAATAGCACCCCAAAAGACATGAAGAAATTAATATTTTACTCTGAGGTTACAAACCAATGGTTTTCTACCGTACTTGTATCATTCAGCCCAACTCCACTACTTTCGCGACTATATAAATCAAGGAAAATTCATGTCTAATAATCATTACCCTGAAATCACAATTAAAGCTGTTTTTCTCGGAATTATTCTCTCCATGGTTCTTGCTGGTGCAAATGCATATCTAGGTCTTTTCGCCGGTATGACTGTTTCTGCCTCTATTCCTGCGGCAGTTATTTCGATGGGCGTTCTTACTTTATTTAAAAAATCAAATATATTGGAAAATAATATTGTTCAAACGGCTGCATCTGCGGGTGAATCCCTTGCTGCAGGCGTTATTTTCACTATACCGGCATTAGTTTTGTTAGGCTATTGGAATACGTTCGACTATGTTGAAGTAGCGAAGATTGCAGCGATTGGCGGTGTAATAGGAGTGCTATTTACCGTACCTCTTCGTCGTGCACTTATCGTGACAGCAAAGTTAAAATATCCTGAAGGTGTTGCAACAGCAGAAGTATTGCGCGCCGGTGATAAAGCCAAAAAAGGCACCTCTGATGACGGTTCTGGCGGATTAAAAACAATTGGAATCGCAAGTTTGGTCGGTGGTGTAATGAAAGTATGTCAACAAGGATTTGCCATGTGGCATGCCGAAATGGCCGGTGCAATCACTTTTGGTAAGTCAATTTTTGGTTTGGGTACAGATTTGTCACCAGCCTTGATTTCAGTTGGGTATATTGTTGGGCGAAACATTGGTATTTTGGTGGTTGGTGGCGGATTGATTTCATGGGCCGTGGCAATACCAATTTATTCCGCTATGGTTGGCTTTGAGGGTAATGCTCTTGATTCAGCTTGGGATATCTGGAATTCTAAAATCCGTTACCTTGGCGTGGGCGCTATGGTTGTGGGAGGTGTATGGTCCCTAATAAAACTATTCAAACCTCTCGTAGAGGGTGTAAAAGCCAGTCTCGATTCAGTAAAAAATCAAAAGACTGATGGAGATGTTCCATTAGAAGAAAGAGATATGCCAATCAATTACGTTGGGATTGCATTGCTAGCATTACTGGTACCTGTTTTTCTCCTTTATTTAGATATTATTCAATCGGTCGGAATTGCTGCTTTACTCGCTGTAATGATGATGGTATTCGGATTTTTATTTTCAGCAGTAGCAGCCTATATGGCGGGAGTAGTGGGGTCTTCAAATAATCCAATTTCTGGTGTAACCATTGCGACAATTTTATTTACCTCACTATTGCTATTAGCTATTTTGGGAACCGGCTCAGGAGTCGGTGCAGCAAGTGCTATTATGGTAGGTGCTGTAGTCTGCTGCGCAGCGGCCATAGGTGGAGATAATCTCCAAGACTTAAAAGCGGGTCATATACTTGGTGCCACACCCTGGAAACAACAGGTCATGCAAATCATTGGGACATTGTCTGCTGCCGTTGTGCTTGGTCTAGTCCTGGATATCCTTCATACGGCATACGTCATCGGTTCCCCTACCCTTTCCGCTCCACAGGCTACATTAATGAAGTCTGTTGCTGATGGTGTATTTACAGGCAACCTCCCATGGAATTTCGTTTATATTGGAGGCGTCATTGCCGTTATGTTAATCCTGACCGATCTCAGACAGGAAAGAATGGGGTCTGATTTTCGCGTTCCTGTTCTAGCCGTGGCTGTGGGTATTTATTTACCAATTACCCTGACAGTACCCATTTTTATTGGTGGTATGATTAACCATCTTGGTAAAAAAGCTGGAGGATCGGAAGCATCTGAAAAACGGGGACTATTAATGTCATCCGGATTAATTACTGGAGAAGCTTTGATGGGTATACTTGTAGCAGTGCCCATATTCCTTACAGGGCAGAAAGACTGGTGGCCACATTTCAGCGGTTTTGGATTACTTGGTCCTGTCCTTTTTATTGCAGTTATTTACTGGTTGTATAATTCCGTATCCAAAAAATAATTTGATGAAGATTTCAGACAGTTTGCTAAAAAAACTTCCCAAGGTGGAGCTTCATTGCCACTTGGACGGTTGTCTTCGACTTGAAACGATTCTTGATTTGGCGCAACAGCAGAAAGTTTCACTGCCAAGTTCCAATCCTGCTGATCTTAAAAAAATACTTTCCATTGGGAAAAAACGCGGTTCGCTCGAAGAATATATTGCACGCTTTGACATTACGCTTAGTGTAATGCAAACCCCAGATGCATTAAAACAAATCGCCTATGAACTCATAGCAGATGCTGCATCGGAAAACATCCGCTACATCGAAGTACGGTATTCTCCTATTTTGCATACCGGTAAAGGCATGACCTTGGAAGAGGCGGTAATTTCAGTTTTGAATGGGCTTAAGAGAGGTGAAGAGGATTTTAGTGTTAAATCAGGAATTATTGTGTGTGGAATTAGGCATATTTCACCAGAATCATCTCTCAAACTAGCTGATCTCTGTGTACGATATAAAAATAAGGGTGTTGTTGGTTTTGATCTGGCTGGGGCAGAAGAAAATTACCCTGCCAAAGATCACAGAGAAGCTTTTTATATGATACTCAACCATAACATCAATGCAACTATTCATGCTGGCGAAGCCTTCGGCCCCTCATCAATCCATCAGGCTATCCATTATTGCGGCGCCCATCGGATTGGTCATGGTACTCGGTTGAAAGAAGATATAGATTTAATGAATTATGTGAATAATCATCGCATTGCACTAGAAATCTGTCTCACATCTAACTGGCACACACATTCAGTTCGTTCTCTCAAACATCACCCTATGAAGTATTATTATGACCAAGGAATTAGAGTAACACTCAATACAGATAACCGGCTTATTTCTGATACTACACTAACAAAAGAATTTGCGCTTGCGCGCGATTTATTTGGATTTACACTTCATGATTTTAGAGAGATTACAATTGTTGCTATGAAATCAGCTTTCTTACCGCATATAGAAAGAAGAGCAATGATTAAAAATATTGCAGATGAGCTTGAAACTGAATTCAAAATTTTACCAGAATATATAGAACAATAATAACAAGATAAATTTAATGTAAGATGCGCTTGTGCATTTGACTACAACATTCTCTGAGATCTAAGATCTCATTTTTTTCTTTACTTTTTCAACTATTTTTTGGGTCCATTTCCTAATCGGTGGGTAAACACTTCCCAATAGCATCAATCCTGGAATTCCAAATACCCATCCCTGAAAAATGGGAATCAAACCGCCGATCAGGCCGATGATCACCAGGAGAATCCCAACAACTATTTTTACTGTATTTACGACTGGTTTCATTCTCGAATTACTGCAACTTTTTCAAATGAAGATGCACCACTTTTATCATATATGGCAACAAGATAAACACCCGTTCCTACCAATTTACCTGATTGGTCTCGCCCATCCCAATAGGCCTGATAACCCTGAACTTCAAAATTAGAAATAGATCGCAAAACTTCACCACTCAAAGTCATGATTTTGATGGAACTGTTATCTTTTAATCCATCCACTGTCATCGGTTTTGAACTTGGAATGCGAAATGGACTCGGAAATACATTTACTGAATTGTATGTTTTTTTCTTTTCCGCAAAAGGAATCTTAATTACACTGACGCCCTTATTTGTAGCAATATAAGCCAGCCCTTCATATCTATCAAAAGCAACATCTTTTACATCATCTGAAAGAATAGAACTATTGCTTTCATTCAGCCCATTAACATCAGGCCAATATTCTCCATTTTCAGACACAATATGAACGCCATTTTGAGATGTGACCCAAATATTTCCCCTAGGATCAAACCGTATCCGCGATGACTCATCAAAGGCCACGTTTGAGAAATAGGGATATATTTCACTATTCGTCGTTTTCGGCCCCGTTTGGTTGACTGGATTTGTTTCTGAAACCTGGAGATCTTTATAAATAAGTCCAGCCGGTGTTAAAATCCACAACCGATTATTTAAAGATACATTTATGCACAACACAGAACTATTGAATGCATCCGTATTGATTTCTTCGGAAACCCAAATTTCATCAGTTGGGCTGTAAACATCCCCAGTATATTTATACATGACCAGTTGGCTTTTACCACCAACCCAGACACGGTTAAAATTATCTTTTGTTAGTGCTGTCATAGACTCAGAAAGTAAATTTCCACTTTCTTCAAATGAAAAGTTTCTAGAATGATCCTCGTAATGAACACTAAGTGGTTTACCTTCCTGGTTTGTTGATAAAACCCAAAGATTTCCATTTTTATCAAAAGTCATAGCATTAACGGTAAAAAGTGGATACTGTCCACTTTTATCTTGCAACAGCCTTGGACTTATAAAAATGTCACGTATTTCGATGCTGGCTTTAATATCCAGTAAGAGAATCCCACCTGAACTTGACTTCTGCATTCCAAGGTAAATTGACCCATCACTGTTTTCAACTATTTCACTGACTCGTGACCCCATATTTAGATTGAGGTAATCCAAGTCTATTTGAGTTGACAAACCCAAGGTATAGTTTACTGTTGATGTATTTTTCCAATTTTGTTCTTTAAGAACTGAAATTCCTTTTTGGCTGGCCAAAATCATACTTTTATCTTGGCCCAGATATATTATATCCGGACTATTCACGGTAGGTTCGTTCCAAGCAATATGATTAAATGTGGTACCATCAAATATTGCGAATCCTAAACTGGTTCCTAACAAAATATTTGAACTATAATGAAATATAGAAGAAAAATGGTAACCAGCATCGGAAAATTGTTTTTCAAATTTATCGCTACCAATACGATATATAACTGAATCTGAAACCGCTACATAATTCTGGGGGCCTGCTACGGCAATGGTATGAATTGTATTGAACTCAATCTCATTAGTAACGAGGGAAATCGGATTTCCACTTAGTTTAACCGAATAAATTGCATCTGGAGTAACAACCGCCAATTCATCATTGCTCTGATCCAATGCAATAATAGAAGTTTGTATTTCAGGAAATGGGTTAGTCCAATATAATGGATGGGTTTCATGTGGATTTCCAGCAAGCAACCCTCGATCTGTAGAAAGAATAAGTTGATCTCCAAATTTTACAATATCATCAATTTTTTCAATATCATTTCTGCCATAGAAATCTCTGTAATATATCCGATCATTAGTATGAATAAATTCCATGATCCCCCAGATCCCAGCCTGCTTGATCGCGCCATAAATCACATCATTATAGGATACAAACTTTTCTACTTTTTCAATATCCAATTCAAACCAATCGACAAGTTTTTTCTGATTAATATCCCAGATCTGAACACCAGAATCACTTCCTACCCAGATATAGCCTTTGGGACCTTTAAGTACAGTATTTAAATCTGTATCGTTGAGGCCATCATCTTTGGTAAATACTTGATATTCCCCAGAATTAATATTATATAATGCTAATCCGCCCCTTGTTGCCAAAATGATATCATCTCCCAATGCAATAAGTGTTTGTACATCCAGCGATGAAGTGATGGATTGCATTTCGCCTACACGGACTTGAGAAAAAAGTAGGTTAAATAATAGTAATATCGAGAAAATTACCCGCATTAAATATTAAATGGGGCGGGAATGAAGCAAAGGATAAATATCACCAAGCATGCATAAGCGACCATTTGATTATCTTTAGATAGGGGTACGTGGATATCCTGAATTGGCGGATGTTTCGTTGAGCGCATAAGAAATAAAATTAACAAGCCCCATACAAGCCAGTTAAGTGAAAAAAAACTAAGTGGGATCAAAGATGCAAAAGCTGCTTTAGCTAGCCAAGCTTGTTTTTCACCAAGCATGGCATAAGCTATATGTCCACCATCTAACTGTCCAATTGGTAACAGGTTTAGCATGGTCACTAATAGGCCAATCCAGCCAGCAAAGGCAATGGGATGTAGCATAATATCTTGAGATGCAAGCAGTGCGGGATGTGTGAGCCATGTGAGCAATTTCATCAAGATTGAATCTCCCAGCATTATTGCACCCTGGATATCCACTTTGTCAATAACGTCAGATAAAAGCAAGCCAATGATTAAAGCTGGAACAGCAATAATGAAACCGGCAATTGGGCCAGCAGCGCCGATCTGTAGCAGGGCATCTTTGCGATATATCGGTGATTTAATTTTGATAAATGCGCCGAAGGTACCAATCAAAAATAAAAATGGAGGTGCTGGAATAAAATAAGGCAAAGTTGCATCTACTTTATGTTTTTGGGCATAGTAATAATGCCCGAATTCATGGGTACCCAAAATCAGCATTAATGTAATGGAAAATGGCATTCCTTTAAATATTTCTAGTGGATTTTCCCAAAACCTTGCTCCTTCCATCATGGCTCCGGCTAAAAGAGTTGTAAATATTGTTAAAAGGAATAACGCCAAATGAATTCGAGGAATCTTTGGAATACGAAGGATAACCCTTTCTTCTGATTCACTTATTCTTATATATACCTGTTCATTCTTTTTTTTGATAGAAAATTGACATGGCTCTTTTTTCAAAATAATATCCAAATCTTTTGTAGATATACCATCTACCAATTTGCCAACTGCTAGCCATTCATTTTCATTAGATCCAACTTGTACAGGCCGAAAGATATTATCCAGTTTTTTGAGAATCTCTTTGAATTGGGTTTCCGTCATAATAACTAATAAAAAATGGATTATAAATTACAAATACTAAAGGGCGGTAAAGTTTCTAATTATAACCTATTGGATTTTCAATCCCTTTTCTGTTTTTCCCTTAATAATTCATGCATACCACGGCTTTGGATATCCAAGGTCAATTGATTAATCCAATATTTCGTTTGTTCAACATATTGATCAATAACTTTTTGGGATACTTGTTCCGCTTGCATATGGACAATAATCATGGCAGATATAACAGGAACATAATCCATCAGAGGGTCTTGGTAAAATTGATCGAGTTGCTTTACAGTCTCGCGCAGCGTTAGATAATCAATACGATCACCATAAAGACTATCAGAAAAAGTCTGTTTCTCAGCCCAAGATTTGAGATAATAGTAAAGACGACCATCCAATACTCCGGTTAAATATGCAGACTTGACTCGAAAAATCATTGCAGGATTCCCATCGACTCGGACAGAAACATGCTTCCAATCAGTCCCGTCCCAAAGCAATTTGTTCTCTTTTTCTAAAATTTGCCCAATTAGACAAAAAGAGAATAAAATTGATATAGGTATAATTTTCATCGATTGTTAATCGTTTTTATATTAACTGATTCCTTTGAATTTAGATGAAAATTAGTCAAAATAAATTTTTTAGATCGTAATTCAACTCCAAATCAATCATTTTTTTTATTTTTTTCAATTAATAGGTAAATGAAATATGCAAATCCGAAATGAGCCAGTGCAACAAATTCTCCAGATAAAATATACCATGGCCATGGTCCCATAAAATCCAACAGCGACGCCATAGGCGGTTTTTCCATAATCCAAAAATAATTAGCATCTAAAATCATATTTGCAATAAAGGATATAAGTAAAAATCCGTTTAGAGCGATAAATGCCTTTTTCATACTGGTCAGTGTGGGCCTCATATCATAGACAACTATTGCATAGATTAATGAAACGATTAGCAAATGATGACCAACAAAATATCGGATATAATAAAAATGGGGAAAATCCTCAACAATATCCGGTGTTATCATCCCTTGAAGCATTCCGGACAAACCCCAAAAGTAAAGAATCTCAAAAACTTTAAAATTGCGTTTAATCATCACCAGCGGTAATAACAGGTTAGCAAATCGGCACAGCTGGAATGGCAAATGGAGCGTCATATCAAAGGATCCAGCTAAAACCTCAAGCAAAACCCATAAGGGATAATTGATCCCGATCAAAATGCCTAGGAAAACTCCCACATTTTTCTGGTGCTTTTGATGTAAATGGTTTTTTGCAAACCAAGGTAGCCAAAATACCAGAAATAAAAATAAAAAAATGGCCGCCCAATGGGACGGCCCAAATAATTCAAAAGGCGTATACGTATTTAAATAATCAGCGATTGCCGAACGCATGGCGGTGCTTTATTCATCTTTCGGACGGTTTTTCTTCCGATCACCTCCAATTTTTTGAAGGTGCACCATACCACCTAACAAGATAATGATAGCCAACATCCATATTTGATTGAATGGATTCCCAACTGACCTTTCCATCCAACCATAGATGAAAAATCCAATTGATGCTATTACGAAAAAAATTCCGAGGTATAATCGAGTTTTATCATTTAAAAATCCATTCATTTTTTATCACTTGATTTATTTGAAGATTTTTTTGCGGCAAATTTTTTCGTTACTTTCTTTTTTATTGATGCCTTTTTTACAGCTGCTTTTTTTGTAGATTTCTTCTTTACAGCTGCTTTTTT
>CAYXUK010000007.1:10102-23856 GCA_964468295.1 uncultured bacterium
TTTACAGCTGCTTTTTTTGTAGATTTCTTCTTTACAGCTGCTTTTTTGGCTGGTTTTTTCTTTGCTACAGGTTTCTTAGTGGTAACCACTTTAGATGAAGTTTTTTTGTCTACTTTTTTTCCCGCTGAAATCGCATTTTGTCTTAGCGCTTTTATACGAGCCTTGTTTTTGCGATGTTTTTTTGCAACAAGTCTTTGTTTTTTGTTCATTCTAATTCCTTTTATTCAATTCTAGCGGGAACGTGTGAGAATCGAACTCACCTCCCCGCTATATACGGGGACAACGGTTTTGAAGACCGCGAGAGGCACCAGCCACCTAATCATTCCCATTTTATTACAAACTTTAATCGAAATCGACTATTCCGGGTTATTTATGACCCGGAAATCTAGTCCAAAATTCTTTTTGATTTTCTGTCCAATTAATTCAGCCGATTCTTTGGTCTCGTATCGAACAATTCGTACAGCATGTAGTCGTTTCCCATTTGAATCGACCGTATGGACCTCTGTCGCAAAGTTATGACCCTGAAGTTGTTTTTTCAGTCGGTTTGCATTTTCGTATTTACCAAAAGCACCAACTTGAACCACCCAAGGTTTATGATTTTTTTTAGGTAATATAACTTTCCGTTTTGCTTTAGCAGACTTGATTCGACTACTGATTTCATTTGGATCTAGTTTAACTAATCTCGCTTCTCTTGGATTATTGTCTAATCCATCAATATTATAATTTGTATAATTTAAACTTGGATATAATTGTTTTATCGTTCTTAAAGCTACCTTCGCTGAATCTTTTTCACCAGTTGCAAAATATGAATTTACCATAAGGTCCATAGCCCTTTGATGATTATCGCCTTGTGGGTATTTGAACAATACAATTTTAAATTGTACACTAGCTTGCGAATAAAGACCCCTGGAAAATAAATATTCCCCAATTTTTATCGCTGCAACGGAGGCATATTCTGATTCAGGGAATTTCTCAATGATATTCCGGAATTGAATCAAAGAATCATCACCATTTTCATTCACCATTGCCTGTAGCAAATAAACACCTGCTTCATTTGGGTATCGATTGAGTAGTTCGGACAGATTTTCTTTCACTTCTTCTATCCTACCCTTTTCCAAAAGTGTTAAATAAAGATCAATATTTTGGGAATTGAGATTCCATCCCCAGGTAATTGTTAAGATAAATAAGCAACATTTTATCATTTTTCATTAGGAATGGTTAGTAATTGAATAACCTCGTCAATCTGGTTGGATAATTCATGAGGCTTGGATACATGAAGCGACAATTTCAATTTCATTAATCTAGCGTGGATTGATCCCCCATTTTTGGATAACGCATCTTCAACTAAATTTAATGCATTATTATGCTCACCCTTTTCTTCCAGTACATTGGCCAATTTGGTTAGCGCATTGAGGTTCGATGAATCCTTTTCAAGGATTCTTTCATAAAACTTTTCTACTTCACTAAATCTCCCTAGGTCAAACAAGGCTGATTCAATTTTAGAATAAACTAGCCGACCTTCTTCTGGATTAAGTAAGGCAAATTTTTCCCAGTTTTCAATAGCCTTCACTAGATCCCTATTCTCGGCAAATAAATCACCCAATCTTAAATATGGCAGTCCAAATTCTGGGGACGTTTTCACCGCTTTTTGAAATTGAGATTCTGCTTCTTTAAGCTGGCCTTTTTCTAACTTGTCCATACCCTGGTAAACCAAAAATCGTGCAATTTGATTGGGATGTCGAGAATGTTTCAATTTCTGGATTGCTTTTGTTGTCTGCATGGCTTTATCCCACTCACGTCTTTGCTCAAAAATTTTTAATAAAAATTCATTGGCCCATAAATTTTTTCGATCCAGCTTAAGTACTATTTCCGCTTCCCCCATTGCTTTAGTTATATTACCAAGCTGCTCAAAATCTAGCGCCAAAGACTTATGAATATCACGCTTGACTTCATTTGATAAATTAGGCCGAACAGTTAGAGACTGATGGATTTTTATTGCCGCTTGAGCATTATCTTCCTCTCTAAGGATATCGCCCATTTGTAGGTAAGCATTAATATGATTTGTATCCTGTTTTACTACGTTTCTCAAATGGCTAAGGGCTGTACGAGTATCTCCTCGGACCATAGCATTAAGGGCGTGGGTATAAATGGATTCGGTACGCTGCTGCTTTTTAGGTCGGAAATAATAGATAAATACACCCGCTAAAATAACCGCGGATGGTATCAGGAAAATCCAAATCAATGTTAATTTTCTCCATCTTCCGTGTCATATATACCTTCGTCAATAGCTACATTACGAAGATCATTGAGTTCATCTGAAAGTTTACGGTTTTTTGTTTTCAAAGATCGGATTTCTGATTTGTTAGACAGAATATTAGTCAACGCAACACCAAAGCCAATTAAGATACCAACTGAAATGGCACCCAGCATCACATTAGCAACCTTAACATTCTTAGGTTCAACAAAGATCAAATCCACAGTGACAATATTGGTATTTTGCGTTAAAAATGCCAATATCAATATTAGAATCACTAATCCTGCAAATATTTTTACCAGCTTCATCAGGCTGCCTCCATTTCTTGTAATTGAACAATTTTACCGTGCAATGATATACCTTTGGCTTCAGTGATTTTCACTGGGATGAAATCTCTAATATGGGAATTTTCTTTATTAAAAATTACCCATTTATTTGAATCAGTTCTACCCGCCCATTGATTCGTGGATCGCTTACTTTCTTTCTCAACTAAAACCATTTCAATACGTCCAAGTATTGATTTATTTTGCTGCAAGGTGTGTGCTTTTTGCGCTTTGATCACACGTTCCAACCGGTCTTGTTTTTCAGATTCTGCAACATGATCCTCAAATTCAGCTGCTTTGGTTCCAGGACGAGACGAATATTTGAAGGTATACGCGGAATCAAATTTAATCTCATCCATCACTTCCAATGTTTCTTCGAATTCGAACTCATTTTCTCCTGGAAAACCAACAATAATATCAGTTGATACACCTACACGAGGAAGCCTATCTCGAATCTGGCCTACGAGAGAAATATATTGTTCTTTCGTGTATGTGCGGTTCATACGTTTTAATACCTTGTTATTCCCCGCCTGAAGTGGCAAATGGACATAATTACAGATATTATCATGTTTGCCCATTACATCCAATACATCCTTGGTCATATCTTGAGGATGGGGCGAGGTATAGCGGATACGTTTTACACCTTCCACATTGGCAATTGCATCCAATAATTCATGAAAACCACGCCCTTCGTGATTGTAGGAATTGACATTTTGTCCTAACAAAGTAATTTCAATGAAGCCATCAGAAACGGCCTGGGTTATTTCATCAATAATACCTTCTAAACCACGAGATCGTTCACGTCCACGAGTAAATGGCACAATGCAGAAAGTGCAAAATTTATCACATCCCCGCATAATTGGAACCCATGCATTGATGCCTAGATGACGGCTTGGGAACATATCGTCATATACTTCGAATCGTGACAATTTTGTATCTACTAAATGGGTAGAATTTCCATTTCTTTTTTCTATCATATCTGGTAGTCGACGATAGGAATCAGGACCCAATACAATATCAACGTAAGGTTTTGACTCCAAAATATCTTCTTTCAAGTTCTGTGCCATACATCCCAGAAGACCAATAATTGTTTTTGGATTTTTCTTTTTGATTTGATGATAATACCCTAAACGGGAATGAACCTTTTCTTCCGCATGTTCGCGTATGGCACAGGTATTCACGAAAATTGCATCCGCATTATAAATATCTTCAGCCTCAGAATATCCAGCCTTAGTAAGCAGGCCCGAGACTAGTTCAGAATCGGCAACATTCATTTGACAACCGTAAGTTTCTATAAAGTATGATTTACTCATGAGATTATCTTGAAAATTAATGAGAGTGGTGTAGAGGAAAAAAGGCTTACTTCAAGTAGCCGGAGAAAAAATAATCCAGTGGATTTTGAGGTGCCCCATACTGGTGCACTTCATAATGAAGGTGTGGACCGTCTGACCTTCCAGTATTACCGGAGATTGCAATTAATTCTCCACGTTTCAAATCCTGTCCACGTTTTACTTTAAATTTTGATAAATGAGCATATATAGTACGATAACCATTCCCATGATCGATTTTGATCACTTTCCCAAACCCGCCTTGATCACCAGCAAACTTTACTTTACCATCTGCAGGGGCATAAATCTTTGTTCCTGTATTAACTGCAAAATCTAATCCATAATGGTAGCGTACTTTTCCATTAAATGGATCTTCGCGATAACCAAATCCAGATCCGAGGAAACCTTCATGAACCGGCCGAATTGAAGGAATAACTTTTAAATTATCCGAATGATTGCGGACTTTATCAAACATGGTATTATAACTTTGTAATTCCAGTTTCACTCTTCGTGATATTGCATCAACATTTAATCCAAGTTCAGAAATCTTATCGGTGAAATCAGTCGCTATATTATCCACATTTGTTTTTTTAATGACTGTACCTCCCACACCCATCTTACGAACGTCCCGATCAATCTGCGGTAAACCGGAATAGGCTCTAATTGCACGATCCTTTTTTTCAATTGTGCCGACTTGCCCTGACACATCTTCGAGCTGTGTCTGTAGATCAACTAATGTTTCGGTTAATTGTTGATAATTATCTCGTAGATCTTTCAATTTTGCTTTGTATAAAAGACCTGTTAAGAAGTCAGCACTGAGAAAAAGTGTAACTGAAATAAATACAATAGTAATTCCTGATATTGTCAAAAGCCTCTTATGGGAAAAATGAAACTGTTTTAAATCCGAATCACGTTCAGATACAATGATATAATTATGGTATTTATTGGGTCTTTTTTTGCGACGAAACATAATTTATTCGCCTTGAATATTTATGAAATATACAAATTTGTTCATTAATCATCCAGATGGATCCTTAACTTTCTGCTCATCAGATAATTCATCAGTAACCTGTGCTTCTTCCAAATCTGCAGAAACTTCACTATCTTGAATATTATATTCATCTTTGATTTTTTCAATTTCTTTTTCTTTTTCACCGATGGCAGATGTAATTCTTTCGATTTCTTCCACATGAGAATAAAATTCCGTGTTCCCTGTAAAATTAACCATATTGTTATCTTTGGCTTGACCATAGACTAACTTTCCTAGAGCTTCTTGTTGTTTCCGGCGATCACGTTGAAGTTGATGAATTTCCAGTTTGATCTTACTTATCTTGGTTAATTCTTCCGTCTTGGCAACTGCCACCTTACTAACTTCTTCTGCTTTTTCAACTGCAGCACTGCTCCATTCTTTCATGTTTTGTTTTAAGTCATCCCAAAGTTTTGACATAGTACTCTCGCTTTTGCATTATAATGATATAGGAATTTGAATGATTAATCTTTTTTCAACAACATATTTGCAATATAAAATATGCCTGAACCGATGAAAAGCGCATTTAGTTCCAGCATGACATTGTTATTTCGAATACCCCATACGAGCCCCGATAGTAAAATGATCATCGCAACAATCTGAATACTTCTAAGTAGGACGTATTTCATATCGATATCTCATATTTAACCAACGTAGCATATTTTTATAGTTCCAATCATACGCACCAGACAATATGGATAATGGATTGGACGATTCATAAAGTTTTTTTGTCAATACTGCCATTTGATAATCATTTAATCGTTCATATAAGATCCGGTTTATGAAGGATAATCTTCTTTTTTGATTCAATTGAATTAAAATCTTTCGAGCTTCTTTTTTTTCGCCAATAACGGATAAAGCAGCAGCTCTGCCTGACATAATGGACATTCTAATTCCAAATCCAAATAAATAATCCTGAAAACCGCCTGCTTCGCCTATTTGAAATGGCGGTTTCCAAGCTAAGAACGAAAGAGAAAAGCTCCCTCGGCTGGCAAATTGCTTCCCATTTCTAATTTGAATTCCTTTCGTATTGAAATATTTTTGGGTTTCTTTAAGGTAATCCATTTTAAAATTTTTTGGTTTTTTAAAAGCGGCGGCCAAGGTACCCTCTCCGCCAATAATAATTAGATATGCATAACCCTTCGGTGCGTATTTATGCCCCAAAAGTAAATGAATCTGATCTTTTAATCCTGTCGAAAAATTAATGCCTTGAATATAGGCTGCTGCTTTTTTTGTGCCAGTTGCATTAATGTGACAGGTTTTTGGCGCTTTTTGCCCCAATTTGAATTGGACATTTTGATCCACACACTGCCGATATAATTGATTATCCAAATCATCCTTTTTGCTACCTCGCTTTACCATATAAAAAAATGGATTCTTACTTTGTATTAATAATGGCTGGTAATTCTGAGTATGAACCAAAAAACGATTGATTGGATGTGTAGTAATTGCATTAAAATTAAAACCAGAATCATCCATGAAGGATGGGGCATGCTGAGAAAAAATCCAATTTTCTAACCCCTCATAATCCCCGTGTCGAGATCCACCTATTTGTAAATCTTTTTCAAAGACAATTGGATCAAATCCATATTTTTTCAGTTGGATGGCTGCCGTTAAACCTGCAATACCACCTCCAGCTATTTTAATGGATTTCGACGTCATAATAGAAGCCATAAATCAACAATGTAGCTGCTGAACAGAAAGAATTTCAGGTAATTCTTCCAATTTCAATAAAATATCTTCTGGTACTGAATTATCCACTCGCATTACGGCAAATGCTTCACCATTATTCATTTCACGACTGAGTAAATAAGCGCCGATATTGATCTTGGCTTCACCAAGCATTGTACCCACTTTTCCAATTACTCCGGGTACATCCTTATTCCGAGCAAAAAGCATCGTACCATAAGGAGTTACATCAATCTCATATCCGAGAATATTAACCAAGCGAATACGTTTACCCTCAAAAATACTGCCATGTATCTCGTTGGAGACCAATTCACCTTGAACTTTTGTTCGAATTAAATTCGTATAAGTTCCGCAATCTGAAGAATAGCTGTACTCAATTTTGATACCTAATTCAACTGCAAGTGTTTCCGCGTTAATATAATTGACACGGTCTGGAACACGGCCCTTGAGCAATCCTTTTAAAAATGCCAATGCTGCCGGTTTAGCTTCATGCATGGAACCAGCACATTCCACATTAACTTTTTTAATTATACCGGGATTCAACTGACCCTGAAGATTGCCCATTAATTCAGCCAGGTCCAAGTGAATCTGAATTTCATTCAAAATTGCCAAATCTGAGATTGGCATATTCAGTGCATTTGCAAGTTTATTGTATACCAGGTAATCCCGAACCTGTTCACATACCGCTATACTAACCCCTTCTTTGGCTTCCTCTGTAGAAGCGCCCAAATGAGGAGTTAATACAATATTTGGTGCTTTTAATAATGGATTGGACTCATCAATTGGTTCTGATGAAAAAACATCTATGGCTGCACCAGCAATTTTTTCATCGGTTAAAATACGGTATAAATCTTCTTCATTAATGATACCACCTCTGGCCACATTAACTATTCGTGCCGTAGGTTTCATTGAAGACATTCGGTCATAATTAAACAAGTCTCTTGTGGAATCGTTTATGGGGATATGCAGAGAAATATAATCAGATTGAGATGTTAACTCATCAAGCGTTACTATTTTCACTTCTTCAGGGTTAAACATGTCCTGACTCATAAATGGATCGTAACCTAAAATATTCATACTAAAAGACCTGCAGCGGTTAAGCACTTCCCTACCAATCTTACCCAGTCCGACTATACCAAGTGTTTTATTTCGAAGTTCAGTACCAACCAATGCATTTCGGTTCCACTCGCCACTTTTTAATCCGCTGTTCCCCACCGGTATATTTCGGGATAAAGAAAGCATCATGGCAATTGTATGTTCAGCAGCAGAAATGGTATTCACATCTGGCGTGTTCATCACAACTACACCGTTACGAGTGGCAGCAGGAATATCTATATTATCCACACCTACACCAGCACGACCAATTACCTGTAGATTATTAGCCTTTTCAATCATTGCAGCAGTAATTTTAGTACCACTGCGTATGATCCAACCATCTGCATCTTTGCAGGATTCGGCCTTTTCTTCTGGACTGCCATTTGGTAATTCAACAATATCAAAATTTGCATTTTTCAGCACAGCTAAGCCATTTTCTGTAATTGGATCAGAAACGAGGATTTTCATGGAAAACTATATTTCCTGTGAGCGGATAAGATTCAATGCAGAACCTGCTTTGAACCATTCGATCTGGGTATCATTATAGGTATGGTTGCAATAAATGGTATCCGATGATCCATCGGTGTGAATAACGCCTAAAGCCAGGGGTTGCCCAATACTAAATTGATCGAGATCAATAAAATCTAAGGTATCGTCTTCAAGGATCTTATCATAATCAGTTTTGTCTGCAAAGGTCAATGCCAGCATGCCTTGTTTTTTTAAATTCGTTTCATGAATTCTGGCAAATGAACGTACTAACACAGCTCGTACACCCAAGAATCTTGGTTCCATGGCCGCATGTTCCCGGGAAGATCCCTCACCATAGTTCTCATCACCTACAATGATGGTAGGTATACCATTGTTTTTATAATCCCGCTGAATAACAGGAACTGGTCCATATTCTCCATTTAATTGGTTTTTCACTAAATTTGTTTTTTCATTAAAATAATTCATAGCTCCAGTAAGTAGATTATTGGAGATATTATCCAAATGTCCGCGATAGCGCAGCCATGGACCCGCCATGGAAATGTGGTCTGTCGTACATTTACCTTTGGCCTTAATTAGGATTTTCATCCCTGTAATATTCTTGCCATCCCAGGGTTCAAATGGTATCAGTAATGCCAGACGCTCTGAATTCGGATTTACCACTACATCTACTTTCGCTCCGTTTTCAACCGGCTCCTGATAACCTAAATCAATAACATCAAACCCATCAATTGGTAGATCATCCCCGCTGGGCGCATCAAACATTATCTCCTTACCATTTTCATTAGTTAATATATCTGTTACTGGATTAAAAGTTAGATTACCAGCAATTGCCAGAGCCGTGACTAATTCTGGTGATCCAACAAATGCATGTGTATTCGGATTACCATCCGCTCGTTTCGCAAAATTTCGATTGAACGAATGTACAATTGTATTTTTTTCTTCCTTTTCCGCACCTGATCTGGACCACTGACCGATGCAGGGCCCACATGCATTGGCAAAGACTCTGGCACCTAGCGCTTCAAATGTATCAATGAACCCATCCCGCTCAATCGTATAACGGACCTGCTCGGAACCAGGTGTAATGGTAAAATCCGCTTTGGTCTTTAACCCTTTTTCCACCGCTTGCCGGGCAATGGAAACTGAGCGGGAAATATCCTCGTAAGACGAATTGGTACATGATCCAATCAAACCAACTTTTATTTCTGTTGGCCAGCCATTTTCTTCCGCAGCTGCTGCCATGGCTGATATCGGAGTTGCTTTATCCGGTGTAAAAGGGCCATTTAAATGGGGTTCTAATTCGGATAAATTTATATTGATTACCTCATCATAGAAATGTTCAGGATTATTATTTACCTCATCATCAGCCCGCAAATGCTCCGCGATTCCATTGGCCAGGTCAGCCACTGCTTCCCGATTTGTGGCCTTTAAATATTTTTCCATATGTGTGTCATAGCCAAATAAAGATGTAGTGGCGCCGATTTCAGCACCCATATTGCAAATCGTTCCTTTTCCAGTGCAGGATAGTTTGTTGGCCCCATCACCGAAATATTCAATAATCGCATCCGTTCCACCCTTTACTGTGAGAATCCCTGCCACCTTTAAGATCACATCTTTGGATGAAGTCCAACCGCTCATTTCTCCACTCAAATTCACACCGATCAGTTTGGGTAATTTTAGCTCCCACGGCATCCCAGCCATAACATCTACTGCATCGGCACCACCGACACCGATGGCCACCATACCTAATCCACCCGCATTAACTGTGTGACTGTCAGTACCAATCATCATACCACCAGGAAAAGCATAATTCTCAAGTATTACCTGATGGATGATACCAGCCCCTGGTTTCCAGAATCCCAGCCCGTATTTATTTGATACGGATTCCAAAAAATCATAGACTTCAGTGTTTACGTCAAGGGCCTGCGCTAAATCGGTTCGTGCATCTTGTTTGGCCTGAATCAGATGGTCACAATGTACAGTGGATGGTACCGCAACTTTATTTCTTCCTGACATCATGAATTGAAGTAATGCCATTTGGGCTGTGGCATCCTGCAAGGCCACACGATCTGGCGAAAAGTCAACATAAGTATCCCCACGGGTATATACCGTTGATACTTTCTTCTCAGACAAATGAGAATAAAGGATCTTCTCCGCTAGCGTTAAAGGGCGTCCAACCATGTCCCTAGCCGCATTCACCTTATCAGGAATGCGATCATAGACGACTTTAATCATTTTTTGGTCAAACAAAGGAAAACCTTTCAAATTGATCGGTTGATATCAAACATGAAAAAATTTGTTAATAAAACGATATTCAAATTACGTGTAACTATCCCCGGATTCAATTTCAATACATGAAGGGAAATTAATTTTGGAAAAAATGGTAAAAACTTCAAAAAGGCACTCTAATTCATGCCAAACCACTCATTAAATTTTACACCCATGAGATATCATCAAATCTGGATAACGTTTATTTCCTTTTTAGGATGCCTAATGGCACAAACTACTGTTTCAGTCCTGTCATCTGATATGGAAAAATTAGTGATTCAGATTATTTGCGAACCGAATAATCCTGATGATCTTGCACCAATCGAACTATTAATCGGACTTCCTGATTCAAATTTACCTTCAATAATAACACGTTCAGAAAAACCGATCGCCCATCCATTTCAAGTGTTAATGTCAACGAAAACACAATGGATTCACCAACAAAAATTGAATGATTTACAAACTGGAACGATCCAGGTCAGCCCTTTATCTTCTGTTGGTCTTTATTATCCAAGTCAAACAATAACCATTTATCTCAATGGAAGAAATGATAGTCCGCCAAAACTAACCTCTGTTCATCAAAATTTGCTTCAGCCAAAAGTTCTTAATTGGAGCACCGCAAAAAACTGGATCCATCCTCCAAAACATGTTTTGTATAAATTTCAGGAAATACCCAAGGGTCGATGGATTAAATTCAACATTGAGCATGACGGTATTTATAAAATACCTGCCAATGCTATACATTCGGCCATTGATACAGGGGAATCGTTGGATCCCCGCAATTTTATGCTTTTTACCGCTTCTGCAATGGGAAGGGATCGCACCTATAACTTGACACAAAAGATTACCACCAATGATACGATACCGGAGAACCTGATAGAACTGGCAATAATGATCAATGGCGAATCAGATGGCAGTTTAGATACAAGTGATGAAATATATTTTTACGGTCAGGGACCCAGCGGATTTGATCAAAATGCTGATCAGGTCAGATGGCACCAAAACCTTTATTTTATTCAATCGGTGTATTGGCTCTTGATACCTGATGATAATTCTATTCGTGGTAAAAGGATTGAAACTGGTAAAACAGTAGAAGATGGACCTCTTAGCATTGATTATGGGTTTGTTCATTCTCATTTCGAATCTGATTTAATTAATCCCCATGAATCCGGTTTGGCCTGGGGAAATACATTAATAAAACAAGGAAATTCTTTTAGCCAGGAAGTTGATTTCGGACAGCCTGTTTCTACCATCAGCGCCCATGGGAATTTCGGTATGATCGGAAAAGAATCGGTTAAAACACGCTACGAAAACACCAAACATGCGGTTCAACTTTCGTTGAACTCTCAAGAATTAAGTTTGATTACTTGGTCAAATATTGGTTTAAAATCAGGAAATTTTTCAATTGCGGCTGGTATCTTACCTCAAGGATCACAAACATTTCAAATTTCGAATAGTTCTGATAATCCCAATTCAGAACCACTGTTTGATTTTCTTACCTTGTCTTATGCGCAAAAATTGATTTATTCATATCCCTTTGAATTTTTTGCACCGGTTACAGCCAATGAAATGACTTTTACCATATCAGGCACTGATCTTCAGATATGGAATATTACCGATTTAAAATTACCCCAAAACGTGCCTAACCAAACACAGAACGATTTGACACTGATGCGTGTTTCACTCCCACCCGACACTTTGCAGCGGTATTTTGTCTTTAAGCGCGATGATGTTCCTAGCATAGAAAATATATCTTTAATCGGAATCAAGAATTTTCACAAAATAAGAGATCAATTAAGTGGTGCTGACCACGTGATCATTGGCCCAGAAACATTTCGCACTCCGGCTCAAACCTTGATAAGTCATAGAGGGAAATCATTCTATGCATCGATAGGAGATATTTATGATGAATTCTCAGGTGGAAATCAAGACCCCGTAGCTATCCGGCATTTTCTACAGTGGGCCCGGGACAATTGGACCACGAAGCCTTACACTGTTCTCTTACTTGGGGATGCAGATTACGATTACCGCAATATCACCGGCCAATCTAATATTATCATCCCCACCATTGAAGTTGGGACGTTTTATTCTTATGCCTCCGATGATCGTTTGACTTCCTTTAATGGTACTATCCCCGAAATGGCCCTAGGTCGGTATCCCGCTAGAAGCGCACAAGAAGTCACCAATTTTGTGGAAAAAATTATTGCTTTTGAAACTAGTATGCCTCCCGGTTTGTGGAAGCAACGTGTCACTTTAGTCGCTGATGACCCGGCCCGACCAGAAAAAGAGCTGCATGAATTATCTATTGGTAAAAGTCATACATTATATTCCGAACGACTATCAAAATCCATTCCCGACTTTATGGAGATAAAAAAACTTTATTTGGTAAATTACCCTGAAGTAAGTGATGGCTCTGGTTTTGGCGTAATTAAGCCTGAAGCCACCCAAGCATTGTTTGACCAAATTAGCGCTGGTACAGCATTGATTAATTTTATCGGCCATGGTAACTCTACCCAATGGGCACAAGAAAAACTATTGATCATTAACGAAACCAGAAATGATATACAATCCATGCATACGGAGATGAAACTGCCTATCTGGATTGCCGGCACATGTAATTGGGGGCAATTTGATCAAATTGGGTCTGAATCATTTGCTGAAGAACTCATCCGCACATCGATGGATGCAGCCTCCGCAATTATTACAACCACTCGAGGTATTACTGTTTCCAGTAATATCTATTATTTAGAAAAAATATTTAACGCTTTTTTCCCTAATAGAGGCATAACCGATACCAATTTGGGCATAGCGCTGCAATCTGTAAAAACAGGTGGATCTGATGGCGAATTATTTCATCTTTTCGGTGACCCAGCAATGAAATTACCCATTCCTTCCCAAATTATCGACGATAGTAAGGTAGTACCTGACACATTAGCCACACTAGATGTGGGAACTTTGAATGGCCCTAGCCCATTTGATTCAGGACAAGGGTTCCTTATTTTTGAAGATGGCCCAAGTCAAATCACCAAATCATTCAATTTTCTTTCATCTAAGGAAGAAATATCTTATCTAAAAATTGGGCCGACCCTGTTCAGAGGCGCCTTTACTTTTGAAGGGGCATCCTTATCTCCTCAATTCAGGGTCCCAAAAGATATCACTTACTCTGATAATCCAGCCAAAGTCAGGTTTTCAATCACTTCAAACACGGCTGAAGAAGCCGTTGGTGCAGTAGGAAAAATTCAACTGACGTTAGGGTCACCTTCTAATGATACGGATGGTCCGAT
>CAYXUK010000007.1:23956-26760 GCA_964468295.1 uncultured bacterium
AATGGGTCTCAAAAAATAAACCATGTTGGCCGCATGGCTGTATTTCGATGAAACACCTGAACAAATACCCAATTATTCTCGCATCCAGTTCGCCCCGGCGCAAACAATTGCTTGAACAGATCGATTTGGAATTCGAAGTGATTCCAAGCGAGATTCATGAAGATTTTTCCCTTAACCTTCCTCCTTCGGATTTTGTAGAATATTATGCCCAGGAAAAAGCAAAAGGTATTGCTAATTCTTATCCGGATAAATGGGTCATTGGCGCAGACACTATTGTTGTTCTTGGGTCACATATTTTAGGAAAACCTAAGGATGGTAAGGACAGTTTTCAGATGTTAAAACGATTGTCCGGTAATACTCATCAAGTAATTACCGGCGTCTCGATTCAAAACATCAATCAAGATATCAGTAACAGTTTTCACGAACTAACTAATGTATCATTTAATTCTTTAAGCGATGAGGTTATCAATTATTATATTGATACTTATAATCCTTTTGATAAAGCAGGAAGCTACGGAATTCAGGATTGGTTTTCTGTTTGCGTCAATCGTATAGATGGATGTTTTTATAATGTGATGGGATTCCCTCTATCCAGCTTTTATTCTCATTTTATTGATCTATTGAAAACCGAATAAAGAAAATGGTCATTATAAATGTACTTTTTATCTCACTAGGCATATCAATTTGATGTTACTTCTCAGGATTTTGCATAAACGTCAAAAAGAGTTTTTCCGAAGGGAAACCTGCACGTAACTTTTGCGCCCCTATGTCTGAGTTCTATGCAGAATTAAAAGCCCTCCGAAAACA
Organism: uncultured bacterium; assembly: GCA_964468295.1. Classification (GTDB taxonomy): domain Bacteria; phylum Fidelibacterota; class Marinisomatia; order Marinisomatales; family TCS55; genus TCS55. The sequence continues at coordinate 24,764 of CAYXUK010000007.1, forward strand.
ACAGGGCATCAATCTTGAAGAAATTCATAGTCGAACCAAGATTAACCTTAGCTACCTTGAAGCAATAGAAGATGGTCGTTTTGATTTACTCCCTCATACATATATGCGTCTATTTATACGTGCTTATGCCACTGAAATAGGTGCAAATCCAGAAGAAATTGTCAACAGTCTAGAAAACTTTTTAGGAAATAAAACATCAGCGCCAAAACCGAAAAAAGATTACTCTTCTAAGGAATTAGAACAAGCGCAGTCAAGTGACAATGATAAGGCCGTTTTATCTCAGAATCGCAATGCGAAAAATGTTCGAACCGAGACCCTAAAAGGGATTATTCTGGTAGGAATATTAATTTTTTCCATTTATATCATTCGAGTTATTAATGAGGAAGAAGCAAGTCAAAATCCTCTTGAATATCCCAGTGAATTTATAGAAGAGGGGCCCATTACGGATCAGGACTTGCAGAATAACTTTGATATTTTATCTGAAAAGATTCAAGAGCTTAAATCAGAACCACCATACATCTTCAAACTGGCCGCTGCCGAACGGGTTTGGTACCGTACCAAAACAGATACGCTTAAACCCATTGAAAATCTCATTCCTTCGGGAGATAACCGTCTTTATGAATTTGGCCAAACATTTGAGATTTTATTGAAACATACAAGAGGCATAAATCTCTACTTGAATGGTGCTGCCTTATATTCTATTAATTCATCTTTAAATCCAGTCCGGGTTACTCTCTCTGTTGCCGATAATACGGTGACCATTCAGCATTTCATTCCGAATAGCTAAAGCATTCCGCCTTAAAGTATTCGTTTATCCAATCCCTGCATATGCCGTGGGGATCGAATAATTTATTTATAATATATGTTGACATCTGTGGGGGATAATGAATACATTATGGGTAGTTGTGGGTAATTTTACCTAGAATTTTTGGGCATGACAATAAATCAAAATACATTTACTGGAGAATTTTCGTATTCCTTAGATAGCAAGGGCCGCGTCAATATTCCAGCCAAATTCCGTAATGTGCTCACTTCGGATAATGAACAAACCTTTGTGATCACCAGAGGAATGGATCCATGCGTTTGGGTTTATCCGGTTACGGTGTGGCAATCTATTGAAAGTGAACTACGAAAGCTCTCCTCTCTATCTCGAATCAACCGTTCTTTTGTACGCAGTACTGTACGTTATGCTTCATCTGTTCAATATGATAAACAAGGGCGCATCGCAATCACACCTAACTTGATAGAATATGCACAACTTGGAAAAGAAGCTCTGATCATTGGAATGGTGAATAAAATAGAAATTTGGAATCCAAAATTACTGGATTCCGTTGATCAAGAATCGCATAAAATTGATTCTTCTGAATTTGATGAACTGGCCAATCAAATTATACTTTAATGAATACGAAGGCATTGCAGGAACAACCACAACTTCATATTCCTGTGATGGCCTCCGAAGTTCTAACATACTTGAACCTCCACCCCAATGGAAAATACCTAGATGGTACCATCGGGGCTGGTGGGCACGCCACACAAATCCTAAACCAGCTCTCTGCCAATGGAAAGCTAATAGGAATTGATCGGGATGCGGAGGCACTGGAAATATGCAGTAAACATTTTGGTGCCTCCGCACAACCCGTTTTATTATACCACTCCTCCTACGACCAATTCCCAGGAATCCTCAAGAAATTGGGAATTTCTGAATTGAACGGCATGGTTCTAGATCTGGGTATTTCTACCATGCAACTAGATTCTGATTCTCGCGGTTTCGGGTTTAAAACCAAAGGGAAATTAGATATGCGTTTTGATAAAGGAACCGGAGAAACGGCAGCAGAACTGATTTCCAGATTATCCGAAAGAGAATTAGCAGATTTTATTTACCAATATGGTGAAGAACGTCATTCGCGAAAAATTGCCCGTACCATTAAATCTCTAAAACAACTGACCACTGTGGCTGACCTCAAAGAGGCGGTCCGCAGGTCTACCCCTCCACATCA
>CAYXUK010000007.1:26860-34934 GCA_964468295.1 uncultured bacterium
GAGAGAATCGCATAATGCCAGTGAAAAAGCGAAAACGCCGATCAAAAAAGAATCGGGAATTCTTTCAGACAATGCTTTTCTTCTCTTCTACAATTCTTTCCATCGCAGGATTGATTTTTTACTTATGGGTTTATACAGAAGTGGATGAAACGATGCTGGCTATTGAAATACAAAATCAAGTCTCCATTGAGCTCGATAATTCTGTGAATGAACTCAAAATGGATATTACTCAACTTTCACGAGGGGACCGTATTTCTCAAGTTGCGCGGACAAAGTTGAATATGATCCCTGCTCAACCTGAAACATTAACGATTTACATTGACAAAAATATTATAACTGGCGCTAATTGACGAAGACCTATCTAAAATTCCGCACACGGGTAACCGTAATCTCATGCTGCCTCATTTTTGCTTGGGCTGGACTTTCTGCGCGCTTATTTCAGATTATGGTCATCGATAGTGATGTCTACCGCAAGCAGGGAATCAGCCAGGGGCAAAGGCAGGAACGACTTCTGGCTGTAAGGGGTAATATTTACGATACAAAAAATGTTCCCCTAACACGTAACATTATTCACTATTCCGTAGCGGCTCATCCATCAAAAATAAATGATAAAGCCAAATTTGCAGATCTGATAAGTGAATCTACAGGCCGGGAATCAGATTTTTATTTAAATAAATTGAATTCAAAAGCTGATTTCGTTTATCTGGAACGAAACTTACGGAAGGAAAAGGTAGCGCTAATTCTAGGGCAGCGCCATTCCGGCCTAGTAATAGATCGGAAATTCAGGCGTTCTTACCCCCATAACCATGTTGGCTCCCAAATTATTGGATTCACCGATGTAGATGACAAAGGTCTGATCGGCATTGAAAAAGAATTCAATGGATTTCTTGAAGGAAGAAATGGCTGGGTAGTAAAACAGGTGAATGGTGAAGGGCGTACTCAAGTCAAAACTAGTTTCCCCATAAAGAATCCCGTTGATGGATCAAATATTCAACTAACCATCAACTTGGAATATCAAAGTATTCTTCAAGAAGAATTAGCCCGGCGAATAGAAGAATCCAAGGCAAAGGGCGCAATGGGTATTTTAATGGATCCACAAACCGGTGCCATTCTGGCTATGTCATCCTTGCCAGATTTTGATCCGAATCAGCATGAGTCTTATCCCGTAGAGAACCAAAAAATCAGAGTTATTACAGATCAATTTGAACCAGGATCTACCTACAAAATTGTAGCCGCTACTGCTGCTGTAGCCACGAAAAAAATCTCTCTTTATGATGAATTTTACTGCGAGGATGGTCAATTCACCGTTGCGGGAAAAATAATTACCGATCATGAAAAATTTGGACTCCTTACCTTCCCGCAAATCATCGCCCACTCTAGTAATGTTGGTATAATAAAAATTGCCCAAAAAATAGGACAAAATCCATTATACACCTATTCTAGGGACTATGGATTTGGAACCCCTACCGGTATCCGTTTCCCAGGAGAGATGAAAGGCACACTTCGAAAAATACAAGATTGGAGCGAGATATCACTTGCTGAATTGTCAATTGGATATGAAGTGGGGGTCACTGCACTACAGCTGGCGTCCGCTTACTCAGCCATTGCCAATGGTGGATTCCTTCTAAAGCCGCGATTAGTAAAACAAATATTAAGTTCTGAAGGCAAGCTGCTATATGCAGAAAAACCTGAAGTAATGAGAAAAGTGGCCGACACTAAGATTATGTCTACGATCAAGGATATGTTGGTTCAAGGTGTAAAAAGCGGCACTGGGATTAAGGCAGACATAACGGGTTGGTCCATCGCGGGAAAAACAGGAACTGCACATAAATTCGTAGAAGGAGAATATTCACAAAGTAAATATATCTCCAATTTCGTGGGGTTTTTCCCAGCGGAAGAACCCCAGGTTGTAGGAGTAATTATCCTAGACGAACCTCGTTATGGCCTCCACTGGGGTGGCTATGGTGCAGCGCCCGTATTTCGCCGCGTAGCCCAGCGAATCATTAATATGGATGATTCTATACAATACCATAAGCCAAAAACAAAATTTCCCAAATCTGTTTTTGTCGATGGATCCGATAAAGATAATTTAGGTTTGGTACCTATAAAAACTATTGCACCATATCCAACCTACCAAGACGGCTATACCATTGTACCGGATGTGCGAGGCATGAGCATTCGAAAAGCCAAACAGGTATTAATGGCCTCAAACATCCGCGCAAGCTTTACAGGATCCGGCCATGTGGTTTGGCAAAGTCCATCACCGGGAACAAAAAAGCTGCCTGGGTCTATATGCACTATGGGATTAAATTAATATGGAGCTAAAAAAACTGGTAAAAGATATTGTAATTGATACCGCTACTTTGCCTTCGTTAGATGTAAAAGATATATGCAGTCATTCCAGTAACGTAACCGATGGCAGTTTATTCGTGGCCATATATGGCGAAGAAGCCGATGGCCATGATTTTATCCCCCAAGCAATAGAAAACGGTGCTGCTGTTGTAATTACCAATGGCAGGGAAATGGGCCAATTATCCGTTCCCAATATACAAGTTGCCAATCCACGATTAGCAGCTAGCCGTGTATCAGCGGAATATTATGGTCATCCAACCCATAAATTAACGGTTATTGGTATTACGGGCACAAATGGCAAAACAACAACTGCTTCTATCCTTCAACAAATTCTTTGCGCTGCAGAAATCCAAAGTGCTCAATTGGGGACTTTAGGCATCATCGCGGACGGATTTGCCCCAGAAAAATCATTAACTACTCCTGACCCAATTACGTTACAAAAGACATTTCGCGAATTAGTGAATAAAGGGTTTACCCATGTAGTGATGGAAGTTTCATCTCATGCTCTAGATCAATTAAGAGTAGCAGACGTGGAGTTTAATCTTGGCGTTTTTACCAATCTATCTCCCGAGCATTTAGATTACCATAAAACCATGGATGACTATTTCCATGCAAAAGCAAAACTATTTAAATCTTTGCCAATTACAGGCACCGCAATCATCAATCATGATGATGGAGTAGGTAAAGCAATGGCCAATGAATCTCAAGCGCCCGTAGTCAGTATTTCTAAAAACGGATCTACAGATATTCATTATTCAGAATTATACCAAGATTTGGGTGGCATTCGCGGCATAATCCAAGCAGGTGATCTGACAGTCAACATTTCCTCTCAACTGATAGGTGATTTTAATGTTGAAAATATTTTATGTGCTGTAAGCACTGCCATCAGCCTTGGAATTAAACCCAATTTAATTGAGGATGGTGTCTCTAGATGCAAAACAATCCCTGGGCGCATGGAAATGATTTTACTTCAAAATGGGACAACAGTGATTATGGATTATGCCCACACACCCGATGCCTATGAAAAAGTTCTGATTACAATTTCAAGTATGAAAAATTCAAATGGCAGGATGAATATTTTATTTGGATGCGGTGGTGATCGAGATGCGACCAAACGACCCGAAATGGGACGTATTGCTGAGAAATATGGAGATCAATTATATATAACACCAGATAATCCTCGCACAGAAGATTTAGCAGATATCAACGCCCAGATTTGCGATGGCCTATCTGAAAACAAATTCCAAATATATGAAGATCGCGCTATTGGCCTCACCGAAGCAATTCTAGAATTAAAAACAGGTGATATCTTGGTCGTGCTTGGAAAAGGACGGGAAAGCTACCAGGAAGTTATGGATGAAAAATTACCCTATTCTGACCTCGAAATTATCGAAAGCTTTATCAATGCGGATTGACTTACCCGATCCAGCAGGTTTCGCTCAAGTTTTTAGAAATACAATTGGTATTCCCTTCGATAATGAAGTTACGGGTATTACAACAGACAGCCGGGAAGTTCAATCGGGAGACCTATATGTTGCAATCACTGGGGAACGGGTAGACGGACATACATTTTTAAAAGAAGTTATTGATAGAGGTAGCAATTGTGCACTTGTCAATACGGTTTCAAAAGAATTGACAATCACTCAGATTAAAGTTGACAACCCGGTAAAAGCCATTGGAAAAGTAGCAACAGCATGGCGAGATCAATTCCACATTCCCATTATTGGAATTACGGGATCGAATGGTAAAACGTCTACCAAAGAATTAGCCAAACATGTCCTTTCTGCTCAATACAACGTTCATGCTACAGAAGGAAATTATAATACATCCATTGGCCTGCCTCTCACTCTGCTTCAGCTAAGCCAAATTCATACAGCATCCATTTTGGAAATGGGTGCTAACCAATTGGGAGATATTGCTGAATTGTGTGACATCGCCAAACCCACGCATGGTGTTATTACTAATATTGCCCCGGCACATTTAGAAGGATTTGGTTCTATTGAGAATATTGCAAAAACAAAGGGCGCCCTTTTTAAAAAGTTAAAGGATGGTATTTCCTTTGTAAATGTAGCAGATCATCACGTGAAAGCATTGGAAGTCCCTGGAGAAAGCATTTCCTTTGGTCTCACACCTGAATGTGATTTCCCCACTGATCTGCACCATGAAGATGATGGTACCATTACCCTGACCATAGACGCCAAAGATATACCTACTTGTTCCGTCAATTTATCATTTGCAAAAAATGTAATTGCTTGCTCGGCTATCGCACGCACACTTGGATTACAATGGCAGGAAATAAGTGAAAGAATTAAATCATTTCAACCTCCAAAAGGTCGGTGTGAGGTAAAAAATAATGGTTCATTTACTATTATAGATGACACCTACAATGCAAATCTTGAGTCTACTATAGCAGCCATCGATTATCTGCAAGCTTTCAGTGGAAATGGGCAACGGATTTTCGTTTTCGGTGATATGTTTGAGCTGGGGGATTCATCTTTGGAACAACACCGAAATGTAGGGGAAAAATGTAATGAGGCAGCATTATCAGCTGTTTTAACAGTTGGGCAGGAAACGATCGCTACCGATCGAGCAATTACAAACACTGCATTTCATAGGCATTTTGATAATAAAGATGATCTCCTATCATCTTTAAAAAACATTGTGAACAAGGGAGACAAAGTACTAGTTAAAGGATCTCGCGGCATGCAAATGGAAACCATTGTAAAAGCGATTTTAACAACCTAATGCTATATCATATTCTTTATCCCCTCCGTGATATTTTTTCCCCATTCAATATTTTTCAGTATATCACATTTCGTAGTGCAAGTGCCGCAATACTGGCATTGCTGATCAGTTTCATCCTCGGACCGGCCATCATACGGAAACTGAACCAACACCAGATTGGTGAAGAAATCCGTGAATATGGCCCGGAGACCCATCAAAAGAAAAAGGGTACTCCAACTATGGGGGGGGTAATTATCCTCACCGCTATTATCCTCCCCACTTTCCTACTGGCTGATATGAACAATCCTTTTGTACAGATCATACTAATTGCCACTATCTGGATGGGATTAATCGGATTCATTGATGACTACTTAAAAACTATCAAAAAAATAAAAAAAGGCCTGGTGGCTCGCTACAAGCTGGCTGGACAGATTTTGCTGGGCGTTATCATCTCTTGGTGGATTTATCATACCCCCGCCTGGGACAATTTTAGAACAGTAACCTCACTACCCTTTTTTAAGGATGCTGTAGTTGATTTTGGTATGCTTTACCCTGTCATGATTGTATTAGTAGTTACGGGAGCTTCAAACGCAGTGAACCTTACCGACGGCCTAGATGGTTTAGCGGCGGGACTTTTGGCAATCTCATTTAGTGTTTTTGCTACCATTGCCTATATGAGCGGACGTGTTGACTTCTCAGATTATTTAAATATTATTTACCTCCCGGGGGCAGGTGAACTTACCATTTTCACCGCTGCTTGTGTAGGAGCATGCCTGGGATATTTATGGTTTAATGCTGCTCCAGCTGAAGTATTTATGGGCGATGTAGGTTCCCTCTCAACGGGGGCGGCACTGGGCACTTTAGCCATTTTACTCAAGAAAGAATTTTTATTGGTCATAATCGGCGGTGTATTTGTGGCAGAAGCCGTTTCTGTAATTCTGCAGGTGGGCTATTTTCGGTATACACTCATGAAAACAGGTGAAGGGAAAAAATTATTCCGCATGGCTCCCTTCCATCATCATTTTGAATTAAAAGGATGGCCTGAATCCAGAGTGGTGATTCGTTTCTGGATTGTTGGACTTTTACTGGCGCTGTTAACACTAACCACATTCAAGATTCGTTAATGGATATTTCCAAAAGAAACCTAATCAACATTAAAGGTGTAAATATCACAGTGATTGGTCTTGGCCGTAGTGGCAAAAGCGCAGCTCGCTTAGGAAAAAAACTTGGTGCAAATATACTAATCAGTGATAGTAGTTCTGATAGCGATGTCGTTAAGCGCGGGGAAAAACTTTCAACAATGGGTATCACCGTAGAAACAGGCGGGCATAGTAAAAAAATTTATGATACTGATCTTTGCGTCATCTCTCCAGGCATCGCACAAGATGCAGCAATTTTGAATGAAATGAAAGCCAATGGAATTCCCATCGTTAGTGAAATTGAATTTGCTAGTTGGTTTACATATGGAGCAATTGTTGCAATCACTGGTTCTAATGGCAAAACAACATCGGTAACTCTGCTGGCAGAAATGTGCGAAACAAAAGGCTTCTCCCCCGCCTTGGCTGGTAATATGGGAACGGCCTTTTCTGATATTGTAATAAAGGATTTGGAAACCATGCCATCCAACCGGATTTATATATTAGAGATTTCCAGTTTTCAAATGGAACATATTGTCCATTTTAAACCATTCATTTCTATATTTTTAAATATTACACCGGATCACTTGGACCGTTATAGCGGTATGGATGCATATATCCAGGCAAAAATGAATATGATCCAGAACCAAGACCAACGGGATCATATTGTATATAATTATGACGATCCATTAATCAATACAAAATTTGAGGGCGTTTTTCCCCAGACTCACGGATTTAGCATTCTTGGGGAAAGGGAAACACTTTTTACCATGAACGCCACCAAAATCTACGATGAAGAGCACGCCACGCTAATTCATCTGGATAAACTCGCTCTTCCTGGGCGGCATAATTTGGCGAATGCTCTGGCAGCTGCTACGGCAGCAAAAATCTTAGGCGTTCCCAATTCACAAATCGCCCAAACCATGTCTACCTTTGTCGGAGTAGAACACAGGCTCGAAAGAGTTTTGGATGTTAATGGTGTAACCTACTACAATGATTCCAAAGCCACCAATGTGGATGCGGTCAAGGTTGCACTGGATAGTTTTGACTCCGCCATCCACCTCATCCTTGGTGGAAAAGATAAAGGTGGAAAATTCTCACAACTCCTTCCACATGCCCAGAACAAAGTGAAGGAAATTGTCGCCTATGGACAGGCGAGTGAAAAAATCTCAGCAGCCTTGAGGGATGCGGTAAAGCTGGAGCAGGTCTCCAGCCTTCAAGAAGCTGTTGAGGTTTGCCATCTGCGCGCAGAACCCGGGGATATTGTATTATTATCTCCGGGCTGCGCCAGTTTTGACCAATTTACCAATTTCGAAGAACGGGGCGAGGTGTTTAAATCTTTAGTAAAGGAAATGGCCCCTCAGTGAAGCAATTAGATATTATTACCAAAAAGTATGACCAAATTTTGTTAGTGCTGATTATAATTCTTTGCGTTGTTGGCACTGTGATGCTGTATAGTTCTAGTTCATCCATTTCTCTCAATGAAACAGGTGGCGTTACCGATACCCTTTTCCTGCGTTCTCATCTCAAACGACTGATCGTAGGCATGATGGCCATGTTTTTATTTATTTTTCTGGACTACCGCAAACTCAAATCCATTGCACCATATATCATGATTGGAGCCATCGCCTTACTTTTAATTACCAAGCTTGTTTATGTCATTCGAGGAATCAGTTTTCCCGCGCGCTGGCTGGATCTTGGACTTTTTACCGTACAGACTTCTGACGTCGCCCGCTTTTCATTGATCATTTATTTGGCATATTATATCGATAAGAAACGAGACAAGATCAAAGATTTCTATACCGGATTTTTTCCGCCGATCGTTCTAATGGCAGGTATCCTGGCCGCAATTGTTATTCAAC